>CAIYXD010000128.1 GCA_903930085.1 uncultured Flavobacteriia bacterium | reverse complement strand
TGAAATTAATCTTTCTGATTTAGAACCGCATATCAACGGACCTTTCACACCGGACAGAGGAACTCCAATTTCGAAAATGAAAGCGGAAGCCTTGGCGAACGAATGGCCAATGAAAGTGGAATGGGGATTAATCGGTTCGTGCACGAATTCTTCATACGAAGATATGTCTCGTGCTGCATCTATTGTGGAACAAGCGGTGGAACAAGGAATTTTGCCTAAAGCGGAATTTGGAATCAATCCTGGATCAGAACAAGTAAGATTTACGATTGAACGAGATGGAATTATTGCAACATTTGAAAAAATGGGCACTAAAATATTTACCAATGCTTGCGGACCTTGTATCGGTCAGTGGGATAGAGCAGGTGCGGAAAAACAAGAGAAAAACACAATCGTTCACTCTTTCAATAGAAATTTCTCGAAACGCGCAGATGGTAATCCAAATACGCATGCATTCGTAACGTCTCCAGAAATGGTTGCTGCTTTAGCAATTGCTGGGGATTTGGGTTTCAATCCGTTGACGGATACTTTGACAAATACAAAAGGAGAACAATTTAAATTCGCTGCACCAAAAGGCGATGAGTTGCCAACGAAAGGATTCGATGTGGAAGATCCAGGTTACCAAGCTCCAGTAGAAGATGGAAGCGGTGTTGTTATTGCAGTTGCACCAGATTCTTCGCGTTTGCAATTATTGGAAAACTTTCCAATTTGGGATGGTAAAAACATTCTTGGTGCGAAATTACTGATCAAAGCAAAAGGAAAATGTACAACGGATCATATTTCAATGGCGGGTCCATGGTTGCGTTACCGCGGTCACTTGGACAATATTTCCAATAACATGTTAATCGGTGCGGAAAACGCATTCAATGGAAAAGCAAATGCTGTTGTGAATCAATTGACTGGTGAAACTGGTGAAGTTCCGTCGGTACAGCGCGCATACAAAGCGGCTGGTGTTCCTTCGATTGTAGTTGGAGATCATAATTATGGTGAAGGTTCTTCTCGTGAACATGCA
Organism: uncultured Flavobacteriia bacterium; assembly: GCA_903930085.1. Classification (GTDB taxonomy): domain Bacteria; phylum Bacteroidota; class Bacteroidia; order Flavobacteriales_D; family Crocinitomicaceae; genus M0103. Next base: position 2,472 of record CAIYXD010000128.1, on the reverse strand, counting down.
GCAATGGAGCCAAGACATTTAGGCGTTCGAGCGGTAATCGTAAAATCATTTGCACGAATCCATGAAACAAACTTGAAAAAACAAGGGATGTTGGGTCTAACTTTTGCAGTGGAAGAGGATTATGATAAAATCAGAGAAAACGATACGTTCAACTTTATCGATTTGGAAGATTTTACTCCTGGAAAATCATTGACATTGGAAATCGTTCATGCAGATGGTACGAAAGAAAATATCTCGTTGAACCATACGTATAACCAATCACAAATAGAATGGTTTAAAGCAGGGTCAGCTTTGAATTTAATAAAATTGATGGAGAATTAAACAGAACTCTGTATGCATAAAAAAAGTCCCATTCATCACGTGATGATTGGGACTTTTTTTTATGTCTATTTAAATGTAGAACTTTTTTAGAACTTTGCAGATAAACCGAATTGCATAATTCCACCTCCACCAAGACCAATTTCAATCATTGCTCCAATGTTTTGTGTAAAGTAAATTCTTGTTCCAACTGCTATTCTAAATGCAATAGGAATTAACGCTTTATCTTGGTCTAATCCATTGGATGATCCATTTGGATCTTCAATAGTCGCTTTTCTAGTTACTGCTTTATAACCAGCACCAAAGCCAATATATGCATCCATTTGGTCATTTTGTACGAAATGATAGTTTAAACGAACCATCAATCTAGTTTTCTTCGCTACATAATCCCAGTTGTAGGTATTTGAAACAATTGAATCTAAAGTTCCAGTATTAACACTTAACAAGGTATCTACTGTTGTCAAGTCATAATTACTTCCCGATTTAACATAGTTTATATCTAATCCAATACCAAATTTGTCAGCAAGCATATATTCAGCTCGGCCACCAAATGATAAAAAACCGCCATTTAATTTGTAATTAGATGAACCGACTGGTTCTGATCTTGTAGCATTAGATTGTGGGAATCCAATATAAGGGTCAAAAATAAAATTTCCCTGCGCTACAGGCGATTGGGCGTTTAAATAGGAAACACATATCAATGCTGCTCCCAAAAGTGAAATGATTTTTTTCATAAAAATTATTTAATGGTTAAGCAAAGGAACTAATTTTAACTGAGTATACAACTGAGTTTGTAAAAATAGTGTCGTATTTTAAAAGGTGCTAAATCGAAATTTGACTTGCTATTTTTTAAAATTCTATTTCACCCACATTAGTTTATCCTTGTCTACTTTCATTCGGAGAAATCCAAATGTTACGGTAATGTTTTCGCCTAGTATAGATTCTACGGTGCCATTTTGTTTCGTGGAAATCAATTTAACCGTTGATCCAACTACTATTTTGTGGCGTTGGTAAGGATCTTCTTCTGGTTTTTGAATTTTTACCTTTTTAGGATTTTTTGTATTTACCTCGGATTTTAATTTTACGGCAATTTTTTGCTCTTCAATCTTCGCTTTTTCAACTTTTAAATAGTTTGTTAATTCGTCAATTAGTGGTTTATTGATGTCTTTTTTGCGCGATTTGTATGCGTATTTATCAATAAAACCAAGCATCTTTTTCCCGGCATTCAAACTTTTATTGTTTCGATCAATTACTTCCTGCTGGATGCGTAAGCGTTCATCGTACCTGTTTTTTCGATCTTCGTATTCTTGCTTTGCTTTTTGTGCAAGCCGCTGTGCTTCAACATGTTCTTTGTTTAAACGCTCTAGATAGGTCTTTTCTTTTTGTAATTCACTCAACAAACGATCCATCGTTACTTTCCGTTCATCCAATCTTGTTTTTGCATCTTCGATAAGTTCGAGTGAAATGCCATTGATTTGGGCAACTTCAAATGTAAAGGAGCTTCCGGGTTGTCCCAACGAAAATTTATACAAAGGTTCCAAGGTTTCCGTATCGAAAAGCATACAACCATTTACAGCATTTTTTAACTGATCTGCCTTTAATTTGATATTTGCATAATGCGTTGTAATTACACCAAAGCTTTTACGGTTGTACAATTCTTCAAAGAAAACTTCCGCCAATGCACCACCTAATTCGGGATCCGAACCAGTTCCAAATTCATCCAGTAATAGCAAGGTGCGTTTGTTGGAAACTTCTAGAAAATATTTCATTCTTTTTAACCGGTATGAATACGTGCTTAATTCGTTTTCAATGGATTGATTGTCTCCAATATCGGATAATACTTGCTGAAAAAAGCACATTTTACTGTTTGCATTCACAGGAACCAATAAGCCGGACTGTAGCATCAATTGCAATAAACCAATCGTTTTTAAGGTTATACTTTTTCCTCCCGCATTTGGACCCGAAATGACAAGCATACGGGAAAACTTATCCATCTGGATATATTGTGGAAGAATTTTCTTACCCAATTGTTTGTTTGTTTTCCATAAAATTGGATGGTAGGCGTCTATCAATTCTATGTGCGTTTCGGATTCTATTTTTGGTAAAACACAATTTAATTCGAGTGCTAACCGTGTTTTTGCATTTACGAAATCC
>CAIYXD010000127.1 GCA_903930085.1 uncultured Flavobacteriia bacterium | reverse complement strand
TTCTCCAATTGTCCTTTTACGCATGCCACGTTGTGATTAAGCGTTTCTGCATCCAACAAATTTCGTTCTTTTGACTTTCCGGAAGGATCGCCAACCATTCCAGTTGCGCCACCAACCAAAGCAAACGGTTTGTGTCCAGCACGCTGAAAATGCACGAGCGTCATAATTTGAACCAAGTGTCCAACGTGCAAAGAATCCGCAGTTGGATCAAAGCCAATATAGCCGCACGAAACTTTTTTATTCAATGCTTCTTCCGTTCCAGGCATGATGTCGTGCACCATTCCTCTCCATGTTAATTCTGCTATAAAATTTGTTGGCATGCTTATTTCGTTAATTCTTTAAATACTTCTTCGAGTGTTTTTCCCTCTGTTTTAAGCGTCAATACCAATAAATTATTCTGTTGGGCGTATTGTGCGATAACTTTTCTAAGATCTACATCGTCTGTTGTCTCCAACAACCAACCATTCATCACTTTTTCAACTTTTCGAACATGGTTGATTTTAGCCAATGTAGCTTTTGAAACTGTTCCTTCAAATTCAGCATAAACCGTTTGATGCGATTGGTCGGATTGCAATTCAGAAGCCGTATTATCTGCAACTATTTGACCTTTATTGATAATCAAAACCCTATCGCAAATTGCTTCAACTTCGCGCATGATATGCGTTGAAAGTATTACCGTTTTTGATTTTCCTATTTTCTTAATTAATTCTCTAATTTCCACCAATTGATTTGGGTCTAATCCCGAAGTTGGTTCATCTAAAATCAATACTTCTGGATCGTGTATAATTGCTGCTGCCAAACCAACCCGCTGGCGATAACCTTTGGAAAGTGCGCTTAATTTTTTGTTTTGCTCAACATCTAAACCAACCGCTTTGATCATTTCATTTACACGTTCTTTCACGTTTTTTATATGGTAGATTTTACCCACAAATTCCAAGTATTCTTTTACGTACATGTCCAAATACAATGGATTGTGTTCTGGTAAATAACCAATTAATTGGCGTGTATTCAACGAATCAACATCTACTGGTAAACCACAAATCTTAACTTCTCCAGAAGAAGCTGAAATAAAGCCGGTTAGAATCTTCATCGTGGTAGACTTTCCAGCGCCATTTGGGCCTAAAAAACCAACGATCTCGCCCTTTGAAACAGTGAAAGAAACATCCTTTACCGCCGCTTGATCTCCATAATATTTGAATAGGTTTTTTACTTCTATTGACATGCTTTCCAATTTGAATTGCGAAGATAGCGCAAATAATTTTGAAATTGGAAATCCTGAATTGTAAAAAGTCAACAACTTCCATGTTCTCAAATAGTGATATTTCGCAATTAGCAAGTATCTTTGCAGTAATGTCAATAAGAGGAAACGTATTAAAATCAACCGGTAAATGGTACATCATTGAGCTGGAAGATGGTTCGGTTGTGAATTCTAGGATTCGCGGAAGAATTCGTTTGGATGGTTTGCGCACTACCAATCCTATTGCGGTTGGAGATGTTGTACTTTTGGATGAAAAACCAGACGAAGAAGGCAATTACGTGATATCGGATTTTGAGGAACGGAAGAATTATATCGTACGAAAGTCTACAAATTTAAGCAAGCAAATGCAGATTCTTGCTGCAAATGTAGACCGAGCCTATTTATTGGTGACAACCAATTCTCCAGTAACGCATCTAGCATTTATTGATCGGTTTTTGGTAGCTGCTGAATCCTTTAGAATCCCAACAACATTACTTTTCAATAAAATTGACCAATATTCGGAAGACGAATTGTTTTACATCGATGCATTGGTAGATTTATACGAATCAATTGGATATCCTTGCTTTAAAATTTCAGCGGAAAATAAAACGAATATCGACTTTCTTCGGGAAGAAATTAAAGATAAAAAAGTAATGATTTCCGGACACAGCGGCGTTGGGAAAAGCACGCTGGTAAATGCCTTGGATGCTTCACTTGATTTGCGAACCGGCGAGATTTCACAAGCCCATTTGCAAGGAATGCACACTACAACATTCGCTGAAATGCATAAATTAGCTTCTGGCGGATATATTATTGATACGCCCGGAATTCGTGCGTTTGGAATCGTAGATTTGAAGAAAGAATTTATTTCGCACTATTTTCCTGAGATGCGGGCATTGATTGGCGCATGCAAATTTCACAATTGTCAGCATTTAAACGAACCGAAATGCGCTGTTAAGGAAGCAGTTGAACATGGCGAAATCTCCGAAAGTCGCTATGCATCTTACTACCAATTGATGACAGAAGATGAAAATGAAACGTACCGCAAAAATACCCACGCGTGAGAGTTTTACTGCAACGAGTGAGCGAAGCGGCTGTGCAAATTGAAGGTGAAATCGTTGGCGAAATTCAACAGGGAATATTAATTCTGGTTGGTATTGAGCACGAAGATAGCAACGAAGATGCAGAATGGCTGATTCAGAAAATCGTACATCTCCGCATTTTTAGCGATGAAGATGAAAAAATGAACTTATCTATAGCAGATATTGGTGGCAGATTTTTGGTCGTGAGTCAGTTTACCTTGCACGCGTCCACGAAAAAGGGAAATCGACCGAGTTATATTAAAGCTGCTCGACCAGAACAAGCAATTCCGTTGTACACCTATTTCGTATCCGAATTAGGCGAAATTTCGAAAACGAAAGTTGAAACCGGTAAATTTGGCGCAGACATGAAAGTTCGATTAATCAATGATGGGCCAGTGACTATTTGGATGGATTCGAAAAACAAAGAGTAAAATAAAAAGCCATGACACTAAAAGAAGCGCAGAAAGTTGTAGACGATTGGATCAAAGAATATGGCGTTCGCTACTTTGATGAATTGACAAATACCGCAATGTTAATGGAAGAAGTTGGCGAAGTTGCACGTATTATGGCGCGACGATACGGTGAACAAAGTGAAAAAGAATCAGACAAAAATAAAGACTTAGGAGATGAACTGGCAGATGTTTTGTTCATTCTTATTTGTTTGGCAAATCAAACCGGAATTGATTTAGAAGAAGCGGTTCGGAAAAATCTTGACAAAAAAACGCAACGGGATCATTTGCGACATAAAAACAACGAAAAATTAAACTAATGGGATTATCCAAAATACGAGAAGAATTACACGAAATCTTGCCAGACAAAGGTATAACAGAGCTGAATTCTTTTCAAACTGAAATCATTGATGCTCTAAAATCGGGTAAAAACATTTTAGCGGAAGGCCCACTTGGATCTGGAAAAACAAAAGCGATTTTACTGTGTCTTCTTCAAAAAATTACGGAACCAACGGAAGGTTCACCACGTGCAATTGTGGTTTGCAAAACAAGTCAAGAAGCGTATGATTTGCATGCTGAACTGGAAAAAATTTGCAGAATTCTGGATATCACCGTTGATTTGGCGCACGACCGTGGGAAAATGCTGCAGCAGCGCAACGATATTTTCGATGGAACGGAGATCATCATCGCAAATCCAAAACGACTATACGAATTATACATACAAAATGGTTTCAATGTTAGTCAATTAAAATTATTTATACTTGACGATGCGATCGAACATTTTAAAGATGGCTACAAAATGCAATTGTCTCGCATCGTGGAGAGTTTGCCAAAATGCCAGCATCTTTATTTTTCCAACACCTTCAACGATAAAAGAATTGAAGAATTTTTGGAAGAGTTTATTCCGATGATACATAAAATCAAAGCCTAACTAAACATACTTTCACCTCATCTGTTTTACTAAAATACCCAACCAATTGAGTAGAGAAAAATTAGCGGAATTGCGTCCAGAAATACCTTCTGCCTTGCTAGATAATACAAAATCCATTGAGCATTTTCAAAATGAAGTGCTGCGTCCAATAATTAAGTTTCAACACGATTTTATTGTTGCTTATTTTGAGCAGAATACTACTTTTCAGTCGCTTCGAAAAGAAAATAAGACGCTTGGAGATTTTTTAGCGAAGGTGCAAGCATTTATTGGGAACCAGCCAAACATTAAACACCAGCTTATTGGTTCAATCATTGGAATGCTGACTGATTCTGAATTAGAAACCTTCTGGAGCGATTCAACAGCACACAACAAACGCATTCACCAAATGATTTGTCAACGTGTTGCCGATACTTTTTTTGCTGATTAAGAATTAATATTACAGCTAATTCAGAAAGATTCTTTGAGTTTTTCAGCAACAATTTTATCAATTGGAAAGTTAAAACTAGCCGCTGAAATCTCCGATAAATGCATCCAACGGTGTTTCTCTCCATCTTCCGTTAAAGGAATTGTATGTTTGTTTACTTCAATGGAGCGCCAATCGTTAAAGTGCACAAAATAATAGAACGAGAATAGTTGCTGTTGCGGGTTGAACGCTGAAACTTGGTGGAAATCATTGAAATAAACCAATTCTCCCACCTCTATTTCTATCTGTAGTTCTTCTTTAAATTCGCGCGCCAAAGTGGTTTTAAAACCTTCACCAAATTCCATTCCGCCACCTGGAAATTTCGTAAATGCCTTTCCGAAGCGGTGTTCGTCCGAAACTAACACCTCCTGTTTTTCATTAATTAAAATTCCGTAAACACGAATAGTAAACATGTGTAAAAAAATGGATGGATTGAATTAGATGGGAAGTAATTATTTCGTTAAAATAGTGTGAATATCAGGTCTAAAATACAATTCCGATTTCATCACTTTTCCATCTTCACGGTAAATTGGTTTTCCGTCAGCATCTAATTTACTCATGTTTGAGCGCTGAATTTCCTGAAAAACTTCTGCAATTTTATGTTGCAAACCATGCTTTAGAATTGTACCACATAAAATATACAATTGATCGCCTAAAGCATCTGCAATTTCAACAATATCGCCATTTTTTGCAGCTTCCAAATATTCTTCATTTTCCTCTTGCATCAGGCGAAAACGCAACTCCATTTCTGCTTCGGTGAGTTCAACTGTTGGTGTATAATTGTTCGCAATTCCAAAGGCGGTATGGAATTCCTCAACGGCAGCAATCGTTTCTTTTAATGTCATAGTATTTTTTTTTTAAAGATAGTAAATCCTGAATTTATCGTTCCGTTTTGACTCAGAACTTAGAAACGAATTTTTACAGCATAGATAAACTACTTAAATCGTCCCAGAAACTAGGGTAACTTTTCGCCACGGACTCAGCCTGTTCAATAATCACCTCCTGCGATGCAAACATTCCTGCGATTCCAAAACACATCGCAATGCGGTGATCGTTGTGTGCGTTGACCATTCCACCATTCATTGTTCCATTTCCATGGATATACAAGCTGTCCTCAATTTGCTCTATAACAACTCCCAATTTGGCAAATTCTTGTTGTAAGACTTCTCCTCGATTGGATTCTTTTGATGCCAATCTGTGAATACCTGAAATGCGTGAAACACCTTTGATAAAAGCGGCAAAAACAACCAAAGCTGGAAATAAATCTGGGCAATCTGTGGCGTCAAATTCAAAAGCACGTTTATCTTTCCCTGAAATTGTAATCCCATTCGAATCTTTCAAAACAGAACAACCTGCAGAAACAAAAGCCTGTAAAATTGCTTTGTCCGCCTGTAAACTGCTCATGGATAAACCTTTTACTTTTATTTCCGCCCCAAGCGCAGATGCCACCAACCAAAACGAAGCAGCACTCCAATCGCTTTCAATAGTATAATCTGTTGCTTTATACACTTGATTACTTGGAATTAAAAATGTATTATTTTCTTTTCGTTCAATTTTAACACCAAAAACAGAAAGGGTATTTAATGTCATATTGAGGTATGGCGTACTTTTTAAATTTGCTACGCTTAAAGTTGTTTTTCCTTCAATTAAGGGCAATGCCATCAGTAAACCGGAAATGTATTGGGAACTTTGAGAACCGTCAACAAAAAGTGAAGTAGAACGCATTGGTCCTTTAACAGTAAAGGGCAAGAATCCAGAATTTGATTCAAAACTGACGTTTAATTTTGGGAATTCCTCGGTAAAAAACCGCATTTCTCGCTGCACTAAACTTCCTTCGCCCACCAAGGTGTAATCGCC
>CAIYXD010000126.1 GCA_903930085.1 uncultured Flavobacteriia bacterium | reverse complement strand
TCTCTGGTTTTGCTCTTAAAATCGCCATTAAATACATATTCTAACACATCATACAAGTCGCTTTTATCCATATTGACTAACTTCTGCAAAGTTTGCAAATCTTCCTTGCTAAAGCCCGATTCGTCTAATTTGGATAAAAGTACTTTCCGTGTCATTGGATTACTCCATAACGTACGTAATTCTTGTTCATCTTTGAATAATTCAGGAAGTTTACCAAAAAGACTTTCCATAAATTCTGTTGCTGATACCGGATGTCCATTTGCGCTCCAAAAAGAAGTAGAAACCATAAAATTTATTTCTCGTTCTTTTCCATCATTCAATTTAACTTTTATTTTAGTTTTATTTTCTTTCTTTTGAGACGGTTCCGAAACATTCGCTTCTTCACTGTTTTCTAAAGGTTTATATTGTTTCTGTGTAAGTTCTGGTTCAACTGGTTCGCCATCCCATTCTGGGTCAGAAAATCGTTTGTAAGCATCTACAAAATCATAAATGGTAAAGAAGTCCTTACCCTCGAAAATGCGAGTGCCACGGCCAACAATTTGCTTAAATTCTACGATTTGATTCACTGGGCGCATTAAGACAATATTTCTAACATTCCTTGCATCCACTCCAGTGGATAATTTTTGAGAAGTTGTAAGAATCGTTGGTATTGTTTTTTCGTTGTCTTGAAAATCTCTCAAAAATAGTTCTCCAATTGCACCATCATTTGCTGTTACACGAACACAATAATTAGGATCTTTTGATTTCTTGTATTGATTTATTAAATCGCGCACCAAAGAAGCATGTTCTTGGGTTGCACAGAAAACTATTGCTTTTTCGTTTTGATCGCAATCGTCCATGAATATTTTGACACGTTTTGCTTCACGCTCACGAATTTCTATGGAACGGTTGAAATCTTTTTCCTTGTATTCTTTTCCGGCTTCTATTTCGCCCTCAATGAGATAGTCATCGTTGGTATAGATATACTCATCCAAAGTTGTTTGAATGCGCTTCACTTTAAAAGGAGTTAAAAAACCATCGTTAATTCCATCTTTCAAAGAATAGATATAAATTGGATCACCAAAATACTTGTAAGTATCAACGTTTTCCTTTCGCTTTGGTGTGGCTGTTAATCCCAATTGAACGGCTGGTTCAAAGTATTCTAAAATTCCTCGCCAGTTTCCCTCATCATTTGCTCCGCCTCGGTGACATTCGTCTATTATGATGAAATCGAAATAATCTTTTGGGTATTGACCGAAATGAGGAACTGGATTTCCCTCCTTGTCCATTCCGCTCATAAATGATTGAAAAATCGTAAAAAACATGCTGCCGTTTGTCGGAACAGTGCCTTTCTTTTTGATTTCAGAAGGTTTTATGCGAATCAGTGCATCATCCGGAAAAGCAGAGAAATCATTAAATGCTTGGTCTGCTAATATATTTCTGTCTGCTAAAAATAAAATGCGGGGCAATCTTGCTCCATCACGGTTTAAGTTCCAACGTGATTTAAACAGTTTCCACGCAATCTGAAATGCAATGGAAGTCTTGCCAGTTCCAGTGGCTAATGTCAATAAAATACGTTGTTTTTTTTGCGCAACGGCTTCCAGTGTTTTTTGAATTGCAATTTCTTGATAAAATCGAATTTTCCATGTTCCACCTTTATCATTAATCGGGATTTCCGCAAATTTTTCTCGCCATTCATTTTGGTCTGAAAACGTTTTGTTCCACAATTCCTCTGG
>CAIYXD010000125.1 GCA_903930085.1 uncultured Flavobacteriia bacterium | reverse complement strand
CTTTAATTCCTCTTTTTGGAAAGTTTTCTGTTGGTACGATTTTACGGTAGAGTCATTTTTAAATATTCCAAATTCCGTTTTCAAAATCGATTGTATGGTTTGCTTTTCAGCTTCTCTGTTTGCTTTAGACTGTTCTTTTTTTGCCGCTTTATCCCATTCAACGGTTGGGTTTTCTAAATCACCAAACATGCGCATGAAGATATACATGCCGGTTCCATCGTCAATTATTTCCCCAAATTCAGACCTTGTCTTTTCGTCTTTCAAATCCCGGAAGCGAAACGCAAACCGATAGTTTATCTTGTTGTCGAAAGTATGCGTTCCAGAAGTTTCAATATCAAGTGCATTCGTGTGAATGACCATTGCAGGAATCTCTAGTTGCCCATTTTGAATTGTAAAGGTGTTTTCAAGCGTTTCAAATTTCAAATCCACTAATTTTTTTTCAAGGCCAAGAATGTTATTTTTCCCAATTGCAATTTTTGCAGATGGCGTTTTTAAACTTTCCGTGATGGATTTGAATGCTTCAACATTTTTTAATCTTCCATCCTGAATTTTGATGTAAACCTGCGATTTAATTGATCTTGAAATTATGCCGGATCGCAAATCAAATGGCGCCTCGAAGTATACTTCAGCGTGGGCTTTCCCAAAAATATTATTTTCACCTATTACTTCTTGGTTGAAATTGTCCCATTCGCGAAAAAGCTTTTTGAATTCGAGATTATTGGAAGATACGTTCGTTGTAACGTGAAATATTTCTGCTGTCCGCTCTTCAATTGTCAAATCTCCTTGTATATCAGCTTGCGCATTCTGAAGCGAAATCGATGGGAAATAGATTTTTCGATTCCCAATGATCATATTCCCAGATAATTTTTTGAATTCGTGTTTTTCGTATTTTATTTCTCCCGCTTCCATGAACACTTGCCCATCGATATCTTCTGGTAAGATGAATTTTCGACCATCTTGAATTTTCTCTTCTTTGCTCGTTGTGCCCAAATCTTGGACATCGAGAAACTTACTTTTTATTTCTAAATCTGCTGTTAAGCTGCCTTTTTGCTTAAAATAGTTTACAATATTTTTGAATACTCCGTTGAGTGCCAAATCGGATGCGCCAATTTTCAGTTCCACGTTATCAATTCCAGCTTCATCGTTCCGGAGATACAATGCACCATTTAAATTCTCGAAGGTTCGTTTGTCTTCATTTAGTTTGAGTTGGACATTCTTCATGCGCACTTCACCCTCGCAGGTTAAAATGGAATAATCCATCGTTTCGTCTTCTTTTGGTATACTTTGAATGTTAAAGTTGGTCTTAACACCCAAGTTTCCATTGATTTTTTCCACAAAAGGCAAGTGAAACAAAGAATGCAACATGGTTAGGTTAACATTACCAGTGCCGCTTCCAAGGTAATTTGGTGCTTCAAATTGTGTGATTTTTAAGTCACCACTGAAAAGTCCTCCGGGTGTTAGGAAACGAATTTTCGAAAGTTTCAGGTATTCGTTTTCGATGCCTCCCGCATTAGAGTATTGTCCATTTAAATTTATCTTTCTAATTTTTAACTTCTTTTCGGGCTCTGTCAATGTACCATTCTCAATGCCAAAATCGCAGGAAATCGCAGGAATGGAAGTTGCTGTATTTTCCCCCTTCACGCTTAAATCAAAGTAAACTTTACCTGTTCCCTCAAATTTTTTAATTTCATCGATTTGTGAAAAGGAGAAGTTATTTGCAACGTCCACAAGTTCAATATCTTTGGAATGGGCTTCAAATTCCAAGTCGTTTGGCGTTACTTTTCCGCGAACCTGAAAAGGTAAATTGGATACGTAAACAAGGGCTTTCGGAATCTCAAAAACACCTGTCTCCTGATTTACTTGAATGTCTAGCTCAAAGGATACAGGTTTGTTGGAGAGCAACGTGACATTTCCACTTTTTGCTTTGAGCATCTGCAGGTTGCTTTTTGCGCGCAGAATAAATAGTTTTTCCGTAAAATCTCCCTTTAGTTCCAGTTCATTTAACTTGGAGGAATAATATTGACTGGTTGCTTTATTCGTATAGGAAAACCGCATTTTTTCCAATGAAACCTTTTCCAGATTCAGTTCGAAATCCGCTGCGCTTGTATCTTTTTTTGCTTGCAGTATATCGTAGTTTACCGAACCGTTTTTTCGAATTTTCAGTTGGATAGTACCTGGAGCAACTTGGATGGATTTTACGTTGTACTCTTCGTTCCAGATTTCAATAGGATTAAATTTCAAACGGATACGTTCGCTATATAACAGCGTATCTTGTTTTGTGGAATTTGAATAGGAATCTTGAATAAAAACGTCGTTGAAATCTACCGAAAGATTAGGGAAAGAACCCCAAAATGTTAAGTCTACGCTAGAAACGGAGACTTTTGCGCGCAAATGCTTGTTTACTTCCGTTACGACGATACCGCAGATTTCATCCTTAAAAAAATATAACGCTCCAGTAATGAGTAAAAAAATACCCAATAAAATTCCAAGGAACCATTTTGTAATTTTAAGGAAACGTGTTTTCATTCTAACATACAAAGTTATATCCGTTTGGGCATCTGAAAGCGCAGAAATACTAAACTTATTAACGGAAAGATGTGGGGTTTTGTTACACATATAAAATTATATACTCCAAGCGGTTTGATTGGTTCAACTACAGTGCGATTCATACACGTCGAATTGTAAGGGTAAACAACGTATTTCATCGGATTTTAAATAAAAAATAATCTCGAAAAATCTTTTCTGGTTGTTCTATAATCCTTGTACTTTGTGCTATCTTTGTTGCTTAAAAGATACAAAAATGAGTTTACTTACAGTAGGTAGTGTTGCCTTTGATGCGATTGAAACACCATTTGGAAAAACAGATAAAATAATTGGCGGAGCGGGCACTTATATCGCCTTGTCGTCCTCTTTTTACACAAAAGATCAAAAAATAGTTGCGGTAGTTGGTGAGGATTTCCCTAAAGAAATGCTGGATACTTTGGAGGCACGTGGTCTGGATTTAGAAGGTTTGCAAATCAAGGCTGGTGAAAAAACTTTTTTCTGGAGCGGTCGTTACCACAACGATATGAATTCACGCGATACTTTGGTAACAGAATTGAACGTTTTAGAGCATTTTGACCCTATTATTCCTGCAAGTTATCAAGGAGTAGAATACTTAATGTTAGGAAATCTTAGTCCACAAGTGCAAAGAATTGTAATTGAGCGTTTATCCGATCGACCAAAACTAATTGCGATGGATACCATGAATTTCTGGATGGATATTGCCATGGACGATTTGAAGGAAACATTGAAATTGGTGGATGTTTTGATTATCAACGATGAAGAGGCGCGCCAATTATCCAAGGAATATTCTTTGGTAAAGGCATCCAAAGTTATACGGGCAATGGGTCCAAAATATTTAATTATCAAAAAAGGAGAGCATGGAGCATTATTGTTTCATGGTGAAAATGTGTTTTTTGCTCCAGCGTTACCTTTGGAAGAGGTTTTTGATCCAACTGGCGCAGGCGACACGTTTGCCGGCGGATTTATGGGATACATTGCTGCAACCGATGATGCATCCTTTGAAAACATGAAAAGAGCAATCATTGCTGGATCTGCATTGGCTTCTTTTTGTGTTGAAAAATTTGGAACGGAACGCTTAACGGAAATCACATTAAAGGATGTGGAACAGCGAATTGAGAAATTCGTTGCATTGACTAATTTTGACATGGTACAAACGATAGGATAAAATTCCTAAATTTCTGCGGTATGGAAAATAATGTATGGATTATAGAGCTCAAAGATTTAACGCAAAAAGAGGATGCGTTGGCAATAAGCAGAGATGTAAATGAATTGAAATCCCGTTTTGAAGATTATATCCTCGAAGAGGAGCGGAAAGTTCAAGTTGCATCTATGGAAGCGAAAGAAGCTGGAGTGGAATTGGAAGCAATTGATTTCAGACCTTTGAAAGACGCATTTTATGAAATATATAATGAGTGCAAAGCGCGCCGAAAAGAAATGATTGACGCAAGGAATCTTTTGGAATCCGGCAATCTTTCGTTAAAACGTAATCTGATTAATCGCTTGAAAGAGGTGATTGAAAAAGAAGAAAATATCGGCATTGCATATTCTTCCTACAAGGAAATTCACGAAGCTTGGAAAAAAGTTGGTGATATTGCTCGCGAAAAGCGGGATGAAGTGCAACACGAATATTCCCGATTATTGGAGGATTTTTTCTATAATATGAAGATTTATCGTGAATTAAAAGAACACGATTTAAAACGTAACCTTCAATTGAAAATGGAAGTAGTTGCGCAATTGGAAGTTTTGAAAAACCAAGAATCAATCAAGGAAGTGGAAGGTTCACTCAAAGCATTGCAAAATGAATGGGAAGAAATAGGTCCAGTTGTTAACGAAGAGTGGGAAGCACTTAAAGCAAAATATTGGGAGCAAGTGCGCGCAATTTATGACCGCGTTAATGTTTTTTATGATATTCGACGAACGAGTTTACTGGAAAATCTGAACCAGAAAAAAGAGTTGTTAGCCCAAACTGTTGAATTGATTTCCACTTCTGAAGCCAACGATTCGGTTAAAATGTGGGAAGAAACAACGGTTAAATTGCTCGAACTTCAAGAAAAATGGAAAGCAGTTGGATTTGGTCCCCGAAGGGAGAACGAAGCGATTTGGCAAGAGTTTAGAGGTTTGTGTGATCAGTTTTTTGCAAAAAAGAAACAGTTTTTCGGGAAAATTCAAGAGAAATTCGGAAAAATTGCTGAAGATAAACAACGCATTATTAACCAAGCAATTGCTTTGAAAGATTCCACAGATTGGAAAAATTCAGCGGAAAAATTAGTACAATTACAAAAACAATGGAAGTCATGCGGCCACGCCGGACAAAAATTAGAACAAAAACTTTGGTCGGATTTTCGCGGAGCATGTGATTCATTTTTCAATAACCGACAAAAACATTTCGAGCAACAAGATAGCTTGTTAGAGACTAATTTATTAGCGAAACAAGCAATCATTCAAAATATTGAAAGTTATGTTGTTTCCGAGGATAAGCGACAAGTTTTAGCAGATTTAAAAGTATTTACAGAGGCATTCAATACCGCAGGTAAAGTGCCAATGAAAGAAAAAGACACTATTTACAACGCATACAAAACAGCGATTGATTCGCACTACAGTAAATTGAAACTGGAAGGAGATGAGAAAGAAAAAATACTTTTTGAGGCTCGAATAGATACCTTAGCATCTAGTCCGGATGCAGAACGGTTGTTTTCCCGCGAAAAATCAGACATTCGGCAGCAAATTGAGCAAATTAAAAACGACATGCTTCAATACGAAAATAATCTTGGATTCTTTGCAAAATCAAAAGGGGCAGATCTTTTGCGCAAGGAAGTGGAAGGGAAAATCAATGCTTCGAAGAATAAAATTGAAGCGCTAAAAAGAAAACTTAAGATGATTCCAAATGAATAAATTCATCAATGTTCTTTTACTGTTTATTCTATTTCCAACGATGTTGTTTACAATTTGGGTTGGTTTTGATTTGCCGGTAGAATTTTTCCG
>CAIYXD010000124.1 GCA_903930085.1 uncultured Flavobacteriia bacterium | reverse complement strand
GCTCTGTAAAAACACCATACCACGTGCTTGTATATTCTTGTTTTTGTCCCCATAAAAATGCGAAAGAACCGATGCATTGCAAAGAATCCGATTGAATAAAATCTTTGTATCTAGAAACATAACTGTCGTATTTTTCTTTGCTCGTTTGTTCAATGGAAGATTTCCAGCTTGTTTTTGGAGATTCCCAATGTCCGTCAGGCCCCCATTCCGTTATCATATACGGGCCATTGAAATTTCCATTTTTCAAGATGATTTTCACACTGTCGATATCGCCATACGTGTTTATTCCATAAATATCGACATCGGTAAGTTGCGTTTGGACAAATTTCAATTTTTCGCTGCTCGTTCCAGCCGTAACACTCGCCGTTGGATGATTTGGGTCTTCTTCCTTGACCATTTTGGCGATGTCATTCACTGCTTTCCAAACTTTCGTGTTTTGGTAGGCCAATTCGTATTCATTTCCGACGCACCAAATCAATAAAGCTGGATGGTTTTTATATTTACGTATGAGAACTCTAAAATCTTCGAGTTGTTTTGTAACTTTTCCTTCGTCGTTGTAGTCAAATCCATGGCGTTCGTGTTGCACCCACAAACCAAGCATAACTTTCACTCCTTTTTTCTCTGCTTCATCTAGAACGCTTTGTGCATTTTCCATTCCCCAGGTGCGAATCGTGTTCCCATTAATTTTTACCAAATCATCCAAATGCGTTTCTCCGCCAGCTCCATTAATATAATATGGAAAGCCATCGACTTCAAGTACCCATTTGCTTTCTCGTTGTAGGATTTCAACTTTGCTTGTTTGTGCAAAAGCAGAATAGAAATTAAAAAGAATTAAGAAGAAAAATACATTAGTTTTTGGCATCTGTTCATTTTGTTAAGTAGACTAAAAGAATCTTATGGTATAAAGTACAATAATACAAATTTTAACGTATTAAAGTAAATTTCCAACTTCTTCCAGCAATAATTTTAATAGTTATTGTAAAAAATACTATAATTGTAATATATTTACTTTTTTTAATTTCAACGTATATTTGAAAATAAGAAAAGATTTCCTGCTATAGAAACAGCAAAAAAGCTTGTTTTGTTTAGCTCGGTAAAATCATAAAAGCGAATGTATTAAACTAGTAACTATGACAGAAAAGAATTCATTGAATCAAACAAATTACGGCGCATTTACAACATTAATTTCTATCTTTTTCTTTTGGGGGTTTGTTGCGGCCAGTAACGATATTTTAATTCCAGTATTTAAAAAAGCATTGGATTTGAGTCAATTTGAATCACAATTAATCTCTTTGGCTTTTTACATTGCCTATACCGTTGGCTCTGTCCTATATTTTGTTATTTCTTCTTTATTGAAACGAGATATATTAAATTTGATTGGCTATCGAAATGGATTGGCACTTGGATTGATCATTTCAGCTTTAGGAACTTTGCTTTTTATTCCTGCTTCAAACAATGCCTCTTTTCCATTATTAATTTCTGGTTTATTCACGGTTGGATTAGGTTTTTCTTTGCAACAAATTGCAGCAAATCCACTTGCTATTCAAATGGGAGATCCTTCCAAAGGAAATATTCGTTTGAGTTTAGCTGGCGGAATAAATAATGTTGGAACAACTATTGGTCCGGTGATTGTTTCTTTTGCAATTTTTGGTGGACTTTCATCTGGGGATACAACGTTAAATCTAGAGTCTGTTCAAACACCCTATTTGATTTTAGGCGCTGCTTTTGTTCTTGCGGCAATTCTTTTCAAATTTTCTTCTGTTCCAGATCGAATTGGAGACGATTCGGAAGAAAAAGGTGCAGGAAATATACTCGCAACTTTAAAATACCCACAAGTGGTTCTGGGAATGATAGCTATCTTTTTATACGTTGGTGTGGAGGTTTCCACGGCGAGTAATCTTCCGGAATTTATGAAACAAAAACTAGGAACGAGTGAAAGTTCAGTTGCTCCTTTCGTTTCATTATTTTGGGCAAGTTTAATGATTGGCCGATGGACTTCCGCAGCTGGAGCATTTAATCTAACAGAAAAATCAAAATCAATTTTAGGATTGATATTGCCATTTGCAGCATTTGGAATCTTCCTTGGGGTAAATTGGTTGGCAGGAAATCAAATGGCGCAGTTTTTTCCATATCTTGGTGTTGTAATTCTATTGATTGTTGCAGATAAATTAAGCAAAGGAAATCCAGTGAATCAAATTATAATTTATTCTTTATTAGGAATTCTTGGATTGGTTGTCGGAATATACGCAACGGGGATGGTTAGTGTTTTTGCATTTATTTCTGTTGGATTATTTTGTAGTACACTTTGGCCGTGTATTTTCACTTTGGGAGTTGCCGGTTTAGGGGATAAAACAAATACAGCGTCGAGTTTATTGATTATGATGATTATGGGCGGTGGTTTTGTTTCAACAGCGCAAGGAGCGCTCGCAAGCGATAATTTACTTGGAATTCAACATTCCTACTGGATTGGTGTCTTGTGCTTTTCCTACTTGGCTTTCTTTGCTTGGAGAGTCAATAAAAAACTTAAAAAACAAGGAATTTCTTTTGATCTGCAAAAAGGCGGAGGACATTAAAATACGCACGATTATTTACTTTAACGGGTAAAAAAAAAGCACGGATCAGTTAATTTTGATTCGTGCTTTTTTGTGCTTTGTAATTATTCAGTTCTTTTATGCGTGTTTTGCTAACTCTCCTTTTAAATAATCAATGGTTCTTATTTCCGTAACATCTTCGTTTCGTGCAAGGCCTAAATAATTCGATGCCCAATCCAATACGTATATTAGATACATGGAACGTTCCATTTTGTTTCTTCCCTTTGCATGGATAGAAATTATCTTGTCTGTTTTTTTGGAAACAATTTCTCGTGTCAATTCAAAACGCTTTTTATTGCTCGGATGCATGTCTTCCGTTTCTAGAAAAATAACCGAATCTTTTTCACTTCCACTTCCCCATCCGAGAAGCTCGTTGTGATTCATTTCCGGGATAACGTGGTAACGGCATAAGAATTTACCGTTTTCGTTAAGTTGTTGTTTTCCGCGCAAAGCAACACTTTCATACGGTGCTTCAGCATAAATTACATTTGTGGTATTATTTATAACCATTACTACTTCTCTTGCTATCTCTTGGATTTCAGAAGTGTGCGCCTCTAAAAAAGCTGCTGTAGGGAGAAATTCGTTGAAACATTCCGAGCTAATCAAATTATAGGATTCTAGCACTTTTACAAGTTGCACAATAGAATAACCCAAAGCCGCCCTTGGTGGAAGTCCGCCCGGAACTTGAATAAAGTTATAGTTGTTCGCTGCACAAAAAGCCATTAATTTTCCACCAGATGAGATTCCAATAATTTCTGCACCTCTTTCTTTACAGGCATTCAGTGCCGAAATGGTTTCTTCCGTATTTCCGGAGTAAGAAGACCCAATCACAAGTGTGTTTGCATCAATGAATTTTGGAATGGTATAGTTTTGTACAATTGTAAATGGGATGTGAAGTTCTTCCTCCAACCACTGTGAAACGATTCGCGCACCTATTCCAGAACCTCCAAGTCCGCAAACAACAATATTGCTATACTTTTTAGACGGAATCTGTAGGTTTATTTTTTGGGCAATTTCAACGCTTTCTCTAAGTTGCGCTGGGAATTCTTGAATTAATTTTTCCATTTTATTATGGTTTTAACAGTGATTTTTTTCAAATTTAAAAATAGTATAGCTGGAGTGTATCGGAAATGGGTAATACAGCTTAAAAAGTTTAAAAATTTATTTCATGAAGAGATTTCAAAAGTAATGGTTTACTGCACCTCGGCTTTTTATTTCCGCTCTTTCAATTGTTCGATTTACTGCTTATGCGTTTAATTTTTGATGGTGGTAATCCAAAAGGCCATCGATTGGTTTTTGAATCGTTTTCCCCAAATTCACACTGTAAAAAGCACAGGCTTCCGCCAATTCATTTTGGAATAAATGGGCAATTGAACCAACAAAATGGGTTTTAATTTCTGTGTAGTTAGCATAGCATAGCACATGTATTTCAACAAAATCTTTAAACCCTTCGAAAATCATGTTCTTGATGAATGGATCTTCGTTGTGTTTGATGATGAACTTCATCATAGATG
>CAIYXD010000123.1 GCA_903930085.1 uncultured Flavobacteriia bacterium | reverse complement strand
CCGAATGGATTTATTATCAAAATCTGTTACAATAAACACAAAGAACCGCGGAACGGTGTAGCCTCCAATAAAGCGAAAATCTATCCGTGGTGACAAACCTAGAAAACCTCTTGTTGTGCCATCTGCCATATAGAATTTACTTTGAATTGCCCCACCGAAACCAGCGATAACAGAGAATTGCCAATTGTTTATTTTATTTACATACGCATAGCCTGGAATTATGCCAATATCGACGGACGATAAAGTGGACGAAGCGACTTTTGAATTGGTTGAATCCAATAATTCTTTTGGAACTATAGATGAATTTCCATTGTTTATGCCAAAAATATTCAAGGAAGTCTTAACATACCAAGTTTTTACTTCGCGATCGTAATGTCCTGTTTTTCCGCGTAATGCAGACATTTTAAAGTGTTTATCGTGAAAATACCAAACATTGGCTGAAAAACTAGTTGCATTTGTGTTTCCCCGAATTTCGTTCGGTTTTAAATTGGTCAATGTTTCCTTGTAATTTTTGGCGTCTTTAATAACATATCCTTGGTAATTTCTAAAGTCGACATCACAAAATGTTTTTTTAACAGTAAAGTCGAAACCGAGATTAAATGGAATGGTTTTTCCAAACTTGCTTATTGGACGAACATTACCAGGTAAGGGAACTCCAAGCCGCAATGCAAACCATTTGTATGAAACTCCAACACCTAAAATTGTCCGGAAATTATTTAGAAATTTCAGTTTATCTATCGATTCATTAAACGTATATTTAATCGAAAATGGGGCAGAAGCATAGCCAAGATCAGCATAAAAAATCCACCGGTCTTTAAACAAAGTATAGGGCATTGTATCGCGCTTCGGAAAAGTAAGCACCAAATGAACCTCCCTTTTCTTTTGTCCGAAAGCAAAAAGAGGTAAACAGAAAATTATGCAAAAAAGTTTATTTCTCAATTCCTTCCAAATGTAAAATAAAGGCAAATTCTTTGGCAATATCAATTCGTTCTTGGGTTCTGCCAGAGCCACCGCCGTGTCCAGCATCCATGTTGCAATCGAAAAATAACGGTGCTGAATTTGTACGCATTTCTCTAATTTTAGCAACCCACTTCATCGGTTCCCAATATTGAACTTGTGAGTCGTGGTAACCAGTTGTAACGAATAATGCAGGATAATCCATCGCGCGAACATTGTCATACGGGGAATAATTCAATTGATAATAATAATACAGTTCATCCGCCGGATTTCCCCATTCTTCATATTCTCCAACAGTTAATGGAATTGTTTCATCCAGCATCGTAGTCACAACATCTACGAATGGAACTTGCGCAATCACACCTTTCCATAAATATGGCGCCATATTGACAACTGCCCCCATCAATAAACCGCCAGCACTTCCGCCTTGTGCATACATTTTGTTTTTGTCGCAATATCCTTTCATTGCTAGGTATTCAGCGGCATTGATGAAATCTGTAAATGTGTTTTTCTTTTTTAGAAACTTTCCATTTTCATACCATTGTTCTCCCATGTATTTACTCCCGCGTACATGCGCCACAGCAAAAACAAAACCTCTATCAAGCAAACTTACCCGAGTTGCACTAAAAACATCTGGAGTGGT
Source organism: uncultured Flavobacteriia bacterium (assembly GCA_903930085.1). Taxonomy (GTDB): domain Bacteria; phylum Bacteroidota; class Bacteroidia; order Flavobacteriales_D; family Crocinitomicaceae; genus M0103. Next base: position 237 of record CAIYXD010000123.1, on the reverse strand, counting down.
GTAGCCATACGATCCGTAACCGTAAAGTAAACAAGGTGCTTTTGCTAAATCTATTCCCTTTTTATACACAAGTGAAACTGGAATCTGTGATCCATCATTTGCAGTTGCCCAGATTCGAACGGAAGCATAGTTTTCCGATTTGTAGTTTTTGTCTAACAATTCTTTCCTGAACCAAACTTCTCTCGTATCATTCGCTAAGTCATATTTGTAAACCGTAGATGGCGTAGTCATGGAATT
>CAIYXD010000122.1 GCA_903930085.1 uncultured Flavobacteriia bacterium | reverse complement strand
TTCTCCAATTTGTTCCGCTGAATTGAACTTTTGAAAATTTTCCGTTACACCTGTAGCGTAGGTTTTCAATTTCAGAATAAGAAAAATTACCGCTGCGATTCCTAAAGTGGAATAAAGGATAAAAAGTTTTTTGGGAAAATGCTCTGTTTTCTGATACTTGGAATAAAATAATAAATTAAATACCAAAAGTAGAACCGTAAAAAACGCCAGATCAGAAGTCCAAATTGCCAACCCCCAGAGACCAATCGAAACAAGTAGGTGGAAATGTTTTGAAAAATTCGTCAAGTCTTTTTTATGCAATAATCGCTCTAAGAAATAAATAGAAATGCCAATTAAACTATAGCTCATTCCAATTGGAAAAGAGAGAATGTTAATGAATCTTTCGTACGGAAAAAACCAAAGTAAAGCAAAGATTAGTATGGTAAACGGCTGTTTGAACAATTTAGAGAAACCAATGAATCCAAGTGTTAAAAGCAGGTAATTACTTAGCGAAACAGAAAGAATTGGACTGAGATGTAAGACATGTATAAAAAATTGACTGATTAACGGAATAATTGTTCCTCCTCTATCTTGCCCCCAACAATAGAAATCAGGAGGGATTTGGTAATCAAAAGCCATCAAAACATTTAACGCATCATCGGAAGTAACAAGTGGATTAAATGCTAAAGAATATAAAAAAAAGGAGGAGAGAATAATAAATGCTACTAAATAATTCCGCACAATTAAACGAGTTTTAATTTCGATAAATGTAGTATTTTAAAATAACTTTTGGCATAGCCTTTGCTTTTGCCCAAGAAAGAGGTATTAATTTAAATTCTTTAACATGAAAAAGTGGACATATGTTGCTGGTTTAGTTGGCGTTCTTCTCCTGGTATCAAGTAGTGCGCTCGTAACCTATCCTTCCGTTACAAATAAATCCTTTCAAGTAGGCGAAAAATTGCGTTACAGAGTCACGTATGGTTTTATAGATGCTGGCGAAGCGATTTTAGAAATTAAATCTACCACGAAGAAAGGGAATAACCGCGAGTTGTTTCAAGCAGTTGGAACTGGCCGAACGCTAGGCGGATTCAATGCGTTTTACCGTGTGGAGGATTCATACGAAACATTTATGGATGCAAAAGGAATATTTCCTTGGTTTTTTGTGCGCCGAGTAGATGAGGGAGGATATAAAATAAACCAAGATTATGCGTTCAAGCACGACAAGTCGAAAGTGGATAACGGAAAAGGTAAAGAATTTAAAATTCCAATGGGCGTGCAGGATATGATTTCCGCGTTTTATTATGCGCGAACCTTGGATTTTAAAAATATGAAAAAGGGAAAAACATTTGAATTTAAATGTTTTATGGACGATGAGCTTTACAATTTAAAAATAAAATATGTTGGCGAAGAAGTAATACACATTCGAAAAGGGAAATTTAACTGTTTCAAGTTTGTGCCGGTCGTGCAAACAGGACGCTATTTTAAAAGCGAAGAGGATGTGAATTTCTGGGTTACCAATGATGAAAATAAAATTCCAATATTAGTGAAGGCTAAAATTCCAGTTGGTGTTGTAAAAATGCACTTGGTAGAATGGAGTGGATTAAAAAACGAATTGAAAAGCAAGATTAAATAGTTTACCTAAAATTTCATGAATGCTACCCCGATACGAATTGGCGGTGGCATTCTTTTTTATTAAACATGCGCTTTTGATAAAAAAATCAATCTTACTGTGGGAAAAATTAGTTTAGTTTGTCTTTTACTTTAATTTTGCGCAAAAATCAAAATAATAAGAATAAATGGAGGCTCAATTCACACTTGTAGAGAAGGAGGATGTTGGAACTTTTGTTTTTCCGCACGAAGAAGTGCTAAAAACAGAAGAAGAAAGTAAATTATTGGAAAATCAGTTGGATAGAGCAATTTCTTTAGGTAACTTAGAGCATCAGAAAGTTAGAATTTATTTTGAAGATGCTAAGAAAAAGATGGTTATAGAAACGACAATTTGGGCAGTTACAGATACTGCCATCGTGTTGAAGCAAAACTCAATTATTCCAATCAATAGAATTTATAAACTAGAAATATAAAATTAATTATGTCTAAGAAAAGAGCCATCATTAGTTACGATAAATTAACTATCGATCAAAAGAAGCAAATCTTAAAAGATTTCCCGGATGGGTATATCAACCATTTGACGAGTATTAAAATTCCAACAAGCAAATTCCCGATGGGGGAAATGATGGAAGCGCTGATTTGGGAAACGGATGAGGTTATTTATTTGGTTAAAATCAATAAATCTATCCCAAAACCTGCAGCAATTCTGGATGATGAGGAAGATGATTTCGATGATGAAGAATTGGAAAAAGTGGATGTGAAAGATGATGAATTAGATTCGGATGACGAAGAAGAGCCAGACTACGATAAGCCAGAAGAGGATGGAGAAGACGAAGATGAATAAATTCTAGTTTTTTAGCAGATAAAGATTTAAATACCCGTAAAAACGGCTCCCTTGGGAGCCGTTTTTGTTTTGATCAGATACTTTTAATTCCTTATTATTTAGGTAATTTACACTTTTTTTTAGTCGTTTAATTTCAAAACGGCCATGAATGCCTCTTGCGGAACTTCTACTCTACCAACTTGTCGCATGCGTTTTTTACCTTCTTTTTGCTTCTCTAGTAATTTTCGCTTTCTAGAAATATCACCACCGTAACATTTTGCAGTAACATCTTTCCGAAGTGCTTTGATTGTTTCACGCGCAATAACCTTCGCACCGATAGCCGCTTGAATTGGTATTTCAAATTGTTGCCTTGGAATCAATTCTTTTAATTTCAAACAAATTCGTTTTCCAAGATCGTATGCGTTACTTCTATGAACCAATGCAGATAATGCATCCACTTGTTCGCCATTTAACAAAAGATCCATTTTGATTAAATCCGATTCCTTATAGCCAATTGGATGATAATCAAAAGAAGCGTATCCGCGAGAAACCGATTTTAAACGGTCATAAAAATCGAATACAATTTCGGCTAAAGGCATTTCGAAAGAAAGTTCCACGCGATCTTGAGTCAGATAAACTTGGTTTTTAATATCACCGCGTTTATCAATACAGAGCGTCATGATTTGACCAACGTATTCCGATTTT
>CAIYXD010000121.1 GCA_903930085.1 uncultured Flavobacteriia bacterium | reverse complement strand
TGCATCAACCGCCGGTAGTAGCTTGAGTTTTTCCAGACGTGTACTTTTTTATGCATCAGTTGTGCTGGATCGCGCAGTAGTTTCTTCTCTATTTGAATGAGTTCCATTTCTTCCCAACCTTCTGGCTTTCTTTGGATCAGAACTTGTGGTGTGCGCAAAATCGGAACTGAAAAATCGATTATTTTACTCCGTTCCCTTGTCACAGTGTAGTTGCAAGCAATGAGATCTCCTTCCCCGTTATTGAGCATTTCGGTGAGATCATCTAAATTATTTACAATTTTTATTTCGAGTTCAACGCCAAGTTCATTCGCAAATTCCTTTAGGATTTCGTATTCAAAACCCATTTTTTTTCCGCGGTAAATAAAAAAGGAAGTGGAACTATTTTCAGCAAGTACGGTTAATTTTCCGCGCTTCAGTATTTCTGCCAAATCGATGGAAATAGAAGGACGTTCAAATTTTTCGACATTTTTTTCAGCTTCCTCGCTACAATTCGAAAGAATCAAAAGCGAAAGAAAACTGAGTAGTGTAGGAATAAAAAACCGCATTTTTAAGTTCATTTACCAGTACAATTGATGTGCAAAATACAATAAAATATGTATTTGCGTCTCATTTGCAACTATATTTTAGTAGTTTCAGAAGTGTAGTGTACTATTTTTTTGCTGGAAATATGGAATTGCATGTTCCATGTATTCCTGAAAATGGAGTTGGATTAATGCTTTGTTTTCCAGAAATATAGCTGGTGCCTCTTGTAAATTAGTATCAAATGAAATCCGTTGGGCGACGCCTTCGCACGCTTTTTGTAAACCATAAAAGGTAGGGTAGTGGTTCATCCAGCGGTTTTTGCGCATTTTTCCTATAAATTGCTGAAATTCGGATGTATATTCCTGCCATTTTTCTGGTTGGTAAGCATAGAATTCGTCCAGGAAATCTTCGTAGGATTTAGAGTGATAGACTGTCCAATTTTTTGCCAGACAATGGTCAAAATACAAATCAATGGCAATCCCGGTAACTTTTGGCAGAACAGGATACAGTATGTGCATGAGTTTGCGCACTTCCGTGTGCTGATCGATGTAGAAATCGATGGAGCGGTGCAAAACAATTCCGGAATGTACAACTGGGGAAAAAGCACTCAAATCTTTCCCTTTCACAAAGTCGCCAAATAGATTGGCGTACATCAATTCCAGATTGTTGTCCGAGAAAAAGAGGTGTCCCAAAAAATTCATGGAAGAAAGGTACGGATTTTAGGTCAAAAAAAAATCCCACATTGCTGTGGAATTTTTTTTTAATATTCGTCCTCGTTGAAGAGAAAATCTTCTCGCGAAGGATAATCTGGCCATATTTCTTCAATACTTTCGTACACATCTCCTTCGTCTTCCAAATCTTGTAAATTCTCAACTACTTCAAGAGGGGCTCCTGTTCTAATCGCAAAATCGATTAATTCGTCCTTTGCCGCAGGCCACGGTGCGTCTTCAAGATAGGATGCCAATTCTAATGTCCAATACATTTTTCCTCCTTTTTTAAATTAATTATTTTCGCAAAAGTAAATTTATTTTCAAACATTCCAAATTCAACGCACAAAAGAATGCATTGATTTATCAACAATTTTTCATTTTTTACATTCTAGGCTTCCACGGATGTTCCGGTGCGCCTAGATCTTGTGTGATTTTTCTACTTAAAACAAATAAATAGTCACTCAAGCGGTTTGTATACATAATTACGAGATCAGCCACAAATTCGTGTTGGTGAAGGTCAATTATAATCCGTTCTGCTCTTCTGCAAACGCAGCGTGCAATGTGACAAAAAGAAACGGTTGTATGTCCTCCTGGAAGCACAAAACTTTTCATTTCAGGTAGAAGTTCATCCATTTCATCCATCCATTTTTCCAGCAGTTCGATATCGGCAGCGTGCAAATCTGGAATTTTCATGCTAGATTTCTCTGGATCAGATGCCAAACTTGAACCGATTGTAAAAAGTCGGTCTTGAATTTCCAATAATTGCTCGGAATAGTAATCTCCAACTTTTTGGTCTCTAATCAAACCGATGTAGGAGTTTAACTCATCAATAGTTCCGTACGCTTCAATTCGCAGCGAACTTTTGAGAACGCGCGTTCCACCAATTAAACCTGTTGTTCCTGTATCTCCTTTTTTTGTGTAAATTTTCATGTACTATTTTTAGTTTTTCACCACTTTATATATGTGTGGATAATTGCTTTTTAAGTTCTTCAATGCGCGCTTTTTTTCCATGTAAGCGAATGTTTTTTGCTGTTTCTGTGAAAAACCGGTGCTTTTTCTCCAAGTAATCTAACTGGAAATTAATCCAGGTTGCATCGTTCATGATTTCCCCAAAATTTTCCAGTTCTGAGCGTAATTTAGCAACCACGGTATAATAATCTGCTCTACCGAGGTAATCGTGATCTGCATCACACATAATTTTTTCTAACAACGTTTTCGGGAAATTGTTCGCTGCTGTCGAAGCAATAATATTTGCAATCACTTCAATTTGTTTTTCGGAATAGCCATATTTAGGAAGTGTTTTTCGCGCTAGCTGTTCAGCAAAGTGCTCATTATCATTGTACTGCAAAATAAATCCAGCGTCGTGGTAAAGCACTGCAGTTTGCAGTAACAGAATAGATTCTTCCTCTATTCCTTCGAGTTTTGCAAAACGCACTGCTGCTTTTTCCACATTGTACGTGTGCGACAAATCATGGTATAAAATTCCTTCCGGCAACAATGATTTTAAGAGGTTCATACAGTCTTTTCGCATATTAGGAAAATCGATGGAGGAGAGTCCACATTGCATGCGCAGCGCGGTTCCGGCAATTTTTCCTTCGCCATAAAGGCAATGTTCCAATTTTAATTCCATCAAATAGAACATTTCTATACTTCCGCCGCGTTTATGAATGTTAACATCGCCACGCTGCTCTAAATGAAAGTATTCTTTTACAGCGTTAGCAATGTTTTTTGTGATGGTAATACAACCAGGTTTCGATCCCGCTTCTGCGCGAGCAGCAATATTTACAGTATCGCCCCAAACATCAAAACTAATTTTACTCGTTCCAATGATTCCGGCTACCAAAGGACCCATGTGCAATCCAATTCTTACTTCCCAATAATCCCGATTCAAGGCCAATGCAATTTCCTTTTCGCTCCGCATGAAATTCCGCATTTCAAGTGCTGCCAAACACGCTCTAACTTCCGGTTCTTGTTGGTTTTCCGTTACGCCGCCCAACACCATGTATGCATCCCCAATTGTTTTGATTTTTTCGAGTTTGTAGCGTTCAACTATTTCATCAAATTTCGTGAAATAATATTCTAGTTTCTTCAATAAACGAAAGGGTTTTATGTCCCTTGACTTTAGAGAGAAATCAACAAAATCCGTGAAAAGTATGATGCCATTTTCAATCCGTTTGGGAGAGAATTTGGAATTTGTGTTTAAGTCTTCCAGCACTGTAGCAGGGAAAATATTCCCTAATAACTCATTGATGCGTTGGTCTTTGTAAAAAAGGGATTTAAAAACTTCAATTTTCGCTTGTATTAGATTCGGGTTGAAAGGAATAGTGATAAAGTCAACTGCTCCTTCATTTAATCCTTTGACCATTTTCGATCCGTTGACAGAATC
>CAIYXD010000120.1 GCA_903930085.1 uncultured Flavobacteriia bacterium | reverse complement strand
TACTGAGCACACCAGACTCTAATTTCAAGCGTTCCTCCTCCCGCACGATTTCGCTAAACGCAAGGTCATATGCAGCAAGATCTTCTGCATATTTTCGAGTTGCTATTGCCAATTCGTTCCCAGTCAATTGCGGCGTAGCTATAACGGAGTAGGAAAGTTGCACTTGTTTTCCCGAATAATCGGTTTGCATGCTCGCGAAATCCAATTGAAATAAATTAGATTTATTTTGCGCTTTTGAAATACTTATTTTATCCCAATTCAGTCTTATCGCCTGTTCAGCCGGCATTTTCTCATCTGCCTCCTTTACGGTCCATCGGATATCCTCCCAGATTTTCAAATGCGGCATTTTAGCATAATCGGAAACAATTTCAAAATTAAATCCTGCAGTATCCTGATTTGGATCCGTTGGTTTAATTCCAATATCCGGTAAGACAGCCAAAGCGACATCTCGCCGATTATTTTCCACCACTTCAAAGGATTTTCCATTGTCCCAATTCAAGTCATCCGATAAAAAATACATTTTAAAATCTGCGTCTGGTGCAATTGCTGCCGCCAATTCCACTTGAACCGCAGCATCTTTTTTAAGTTCCACTTCTTTTCCATTTTGAAAAGCGCGCAATTCAAACATGCCAAGGGAAGAAAAATAATCTGTTCTATCCTCCCCAAAAAGCATTGGAATTCCGGACTGAAAAATTTCATAGGCGTTTTGGTATTCTCGAAATTTGAGCGTTACATTACCGCGCACTTTATTGCCATTCTCATCTATTAATGCATCCGGCGGAATGACAAGATGCGTTCCAGTTGCTTGGTGAAAAACAAGCCCTTTTTCCGCAGAAAAAATCTTCTCTACAAACGGAGAACTTTCACCAATTGGCGGTTTTACACCATTTCGATATGCAGACAATTCCAGGTAATAGATATACCCTAAAATTAAGAGAGAGGATACACTAATACTTATGTAAAAAATCGCTTTTCCGGTTCTTTTTTTCGTTAAAGTTGTCATATTTTATAGATTTAAATTAGTCGATTAATAGAATTGAGGGGATATCTAAGTCAAAGCAATACAGGTATTTATCGTAACAACCGATTAGGACATCTAATTTGCCATCTTGGTTAAGATCGGAAATATATGGTGTAAATTCCGAGCGATCTGGCAGGTATGTTTTGAAATGAACTTTACCGCTGTTTAAGCCAACAAGAAGCAATGGCGATTGATTAGAATACCTTTTTAATTCATATTGGTATAGGATTAAAGCGCACGTTTCGCCGTTGTAATACACTTTTTTTTGTGCAACTTGTCCGCCACTGTAGCAACTTGTTAAAACACCATTTTCGTTCAAGAATTGTGAATCCTCGATTGGAATTATTTTTACATCCTCTGTTAGTGTTGCAGGTTGAATTATTGCCGTATTGGTGATAATAAAACCATCCGTTTGACTCAGCATCGTTTCGCCCAATGGAATTTCCGCGGGTATTATTTTTACTAATTTTCCTTTGGGATTAAAAAATGCAATAGACTGTTTGACATACTCCTCTTTTTCGCGCAACAAAAGTAAAATTTGACTTTTGATACCTTCACCGACAATTAACGGTTTTTCTCTTCCCATATTTAGGTAATAATCCGGTAAATCATTGCCATCCAAATCCCAAAGCAGTTTACCCGTTTTACCATTGATTGCAGTAAAATCTCCCCAATTTGTATTGTACACTAAATCCTGCACGCCATCACCAGTTAAATCCGCTAAACTTGGCTCATTGAAGAAAATATTTCCTTCGGTAAAGTGCATTTTCACTTTAAATAGCACTCGGTTATCGCCTGGTTTCCAAGCATCAAAGTCCTTATGGTAAAACGTCCATATTTCTTTTCCTGTTTTTACATTCAAAGCTGATACTTGACCGGTTTCCGTTGCAAAAACGACCATTTCTTGACCTTCCGATTGGATGGAAACTGGTCGGTGTTCAATATCGCCAGAAGTGTGCACGCGCCATTTAAATTTCCCCTGTTTGTCTGTACAGATAAATTCGTCGTTGTCATTTCCGAAATAAAGAGCATCCTTCAAACGCAAAATTCCATTGACATCCATGTCGCCAAATTGCTCGTTTGCAAAAGT
>CAIYXD010000119.1 GCA_903930085.1 uncultured Flavobacteriia bacterium | reverse complement strand
TTTAAAGCATTCAGGACCAGGAATAATGTCGATGGCAAACTCAGGTCCTGCAACAAATGGCAGCCAGTTCTTCATTACACACAAAGAAACTCCATGGCTAGACGGAAAACATACCGTTTTTGGTCATGTAATTGCCGGACAAGATATTGTGAATAAAATCGAACAGGGCGATATTATGACAACCGTAAAAATAATCCGTGTTGGAAAAGAAGCAAAGAAATGGAATGCTTCCAAAGTTTTCATGGCTGAATATACTAAAATCACTGCAAAAGAGGCGGAAAAAGTGGCAGTAGCGAAATTAGCAGATGCAGCGCGTGAAGCGTATATCCAAAAAATATCCGGTATGTCAGAAGAAGAATATAAAACATTTATGTATTCTGAAATAAAATTAAAATACCCAACAGCGCAGCTTTCGCCTTCTGGATTGGTTTATATTATTGAGAATCCAGGCCAAGGAGTAAAACCATCAAAAGGATCAAGTATGTCCGTTCACTACCGTGGAACATTCAGATTGGATGGAATGCAATTTGACGCATCTTATGATAGAGGTCAACCAATGGATTTTAAATACATTGAAAATAGAATGATTCCTGGATTTGAGGAAGGTTTGGGAATGTTATCTAAGGGCGGAAAAGCAAAATTCATAATTCCGTATTTCCAAGCGTATGGAAAAGATGGACGACCTGGAGCAATTCCTCCATACTCAGATTTAGTTTTTGACGTGGAAATAATGAATGTTGGCGATAGCCACGAAGGACATAATCATGGTGAAAACGAAGGTGGTGATCACTAATAAATTAGTTGTTTAACGATAAAAAAGAGATTTACTTAAGTGAATCTCTTTTTTTATGGCTGATTACAGACTCCCGCTTTTCCCAATCTAAAAGCCAATGAAGCACCAAAAAATGCATACCAATCTTTTGTAGCGGAAGTGCCTCTTTTTCCATAACGGGAACCGTCTAGGTTTCTATTGGACAATTGTGCTGCTAACGGACCATTTTCCGCTGCTAAATCTTCTAAATCCAAATAAGAATCACTTCCTACATCGTCCAAATAATCGGTAAATGTTTTTCGAATACCATATTCAATGTTGAAAGAAGCTTTGCTACCAAGTGCAACTTTGAATCCGAAACCCAAAGGAACCGTTAATTGCGTCAATCCATATTGTCCCTTTGAAGAAAGACTACTGCCCTGCCCTTCCGTGCCCAAAGATTGAAGTTCAATTAAATCACCATTCAATTCTGTCATTGGTTTCATTTGAAACAAACCAATTTCTGCAAGAATATATGCCGTTCCTTTGTAGCGATTGTGTCCCAATTGAAATGGAAAATAATTAAATTCTACACCACCGGCTACTTCAATAATTCTTGATTGAAAACTTAAATTTCGATTGACAAAAATGTCTTTATTGGCATCTTTATCTGCAGCTTCAACGTTTCCGTAAGTTACATTTCCCCTTATACTCAAACGCGAATGCGCATTGTACCGATAGACTAAGCCAGCTGCTGTTTTCGTATTGTAAAAATGTTTGAATTGGTTTAAATCTCCTATATAATAGGATCCCCCAACCATAAAACCAAGCTCTGATTTATACCTTGTATTCGAACTTTGCGAAAATAGGAGGGTTGGAAAAAAAACAAAAATTATAAGAGATTTCAACATTGCAACTGCATTTAAGAAGGAAAACGCCAAATTACAAAGAAAATTATGCACTTGCTGACTATTTTATTTAAAAAATTGATTCTACATGAGGAATATCTGCTGTCGCAATTTTTGCAGACAATAAACACAATGGAATTCCACCGCCAGGATGCACGCTGCCGCCAACAAAATATAAACCCTTTACTTTTGAAAAATTTGGATGTCTAAAAAATGCTGCCATTCGATTATTTGAACTAGCGCCATAAAGTGCACCAGAATGGCTAGAAGTTCTTTCCTCAATTCGAATTGGATCAAGATAATCCTCTTCTTCAATGAGAGATTCAATATCTGTTGCTAAAAGCTTCGATAATTTTTTTATAATACTTGCTCGAATCGATACACGTAACTCCTCCCAATTTTGACCTGAGTTACTCGGGACATTCACCATAACAAACCAGTTCTCAGCATTTTCGGGTGCGTCTTCTTTTACATACTTTGAACTTACATGAATATAAACAGTTGGGTCTTCTGATACGGAATGATTTTGGAAAATATGTTCAAATTCCGTTTTATAATCTGCTGAAAAGAAAATATTGTGTAAATCTAGCTGTTGGAATTGTTTTTTAATTCCCCAATAAAAAATCATGGCGGAACTAGAAGGCTCTTGTTCCAAGGTTGCCTTTTTTGCTTTGGTATTCTTCAATAGAAATTTGTAAGCTGGTTTCACATCGGAATTACAGATTACAATATCCGCAGCAATGAATTGGTCATTTACTTTGATTCCAGATAGTAAGGAATTATTTTCAACTATTTCTGTGACTTTAGAATTGTAATG
>CAIYXD010000118.1 GCA_903930085.1 uncultured Flavobacteriia bacterium | reverse complement strand
TTTCGGAAATGAATTAGCCGTTACGGAAAAAGAAGCCTATGAGAAAGATTCCAGTTATTGGGGAAAAAGCAGAACAATAGTATTAACGGAGGAAGAAAAAACGTTCATACTTGCAAAAGACAGCATTCGAGATTATTATAACCGAAAAGAATATATTGATTCCGTAGATCAGATCTTCAATAAAATTACTGCATTGAAAGTCCTTTGGTTTGGAGTTGATCACCGCAATAGAGACAAAAGAACTCAATGGACAATTAGTTCATTAGCAGCAACTTTACGCCCAGTTTATATCGCTGGACCTCGATTTGCGCCAAGTTTTTATTATTTCAAAAAGTGGGCGGATGAACGAACTTTGGATTCTTATACGGAAACGTCAATTGGCGTAATGAATAATGACCTAAAAGGCAGAACGTGGCTTCGCTATCGGTATAATCCATTTCATTTCGGAACTGCAAAATTATCGTTTTCACACGATTTTGACGCTATACGAAGTTACGATGCCATTACACAAATTTACAAACGCGAAAATTTTATTGAAACAACAAGTGGTTCTATTGGAAACGATTACGAGTTATTTAATGGATTCTATGCAGATGTAAATTTTGAATTCTCCGAAAGAAGAAGTTTGAAAGGATATAAATTTCTAACCATTTTGGATGAAGCATTGCCTAACAACGATCCTTCAGAATTTAATACTTACCAGGCAGCAGTAGCTGAAATTACACTTTCGTATACTCCCAAACAAAAATACATGCGGGAACCCAACAGAAAAGTGCTTTTAGGTTCGCGTTATCCAACTTTTTATGCAACCTATGAACGCGGAATTCCAAAAATATTTGGTAGCGATATTGACCATGAATACCTTCGAATCGGGGTCATGCAAACGTTTAAAATTGGAACTTTGGGAACTTCCTCCTACCACATAACTTCAGGGAAGTTTCTTAGCTCTAAAAACTTGCAAATGGCTGATTTTAAATTTCAAAGAAGAAGCGATCCAATTTGGTTTTCAAACCCACTATACTCGTTTCAAGGATTGGATTCCTCCTTGCCTTCGAAAGATATCTTTTACGAAGGGCATTTTGTTCACCACGACAACGGAGCAATCATCAATAAAATACCTTTCATGAAAAAAACTGGAATCGGTTTAGTTATGGGAGTTGGCGCGTTATATGTTCGAGAATTCAATTGGCAACATTACGAGCTTATCGGCGGTATTGAACGAAATTTTAAATTTTCCAAGCGGCGCTTGAGAATTGGTGTTTATGGAATACTATCCGACGGAAATAAAATTTCACCAACAGCAGATTGGAAAGTTTCCTTCGCAATTATGGATGATCGAAACATGAAATGGAATTTTTAAACTAGATTCTATTTTCAAAGCTGTAAAATTTATCGTTTCACTTTTCTTATATTTGCTCTAAAATCGAATTTGTATGTACGGAAAGATGAAAGAATACCTTCAAGCAGAAATTAATGCCATTCAAGAAGGAGGAATTTATAAAAGAGAACGCATTATTGTTTCTCCTCAAGGTGCAAATGTGACAATTAATACTGGCGAAAAAGTCGTTATTATGTGTGCAAATAATTACCTTGGACTTTCATCGCATCCTGCTGTTATTCAAGCTGCGAAAGATACATTGGATACACACGGTTTTGGAATGTCTTCCGTTCGATTTATTTGTGGCACACAGGATATTCATAAAGAATTAGAAAGAAAAATAGCAGACTTTTACGGAACAGAAGATACAATTCTATATGCTGCAGCATTTGATGCAAACGGCGGAGTTTTTGAGCCATTATTTGGTGAAGAAGACGCTATTATTTCGGACGAATTAAACCATGCTTCTATCATTGATGGTGTTCGTTTGTGCAAGGCAAATCGCTACAGATATAAGCATTCTGATATGGCAGATTTGGAGCAGCAATTGATTAAAGCGCAAGAACAACGGTTTAGAATAATTGTAACGGACGGCGTTTTCTCTATGGATGGCGACATTGCAAAAATGGATGAAATTTGTGCATTAGCGGAAAAGTACGATGCACTTGTAATGAGCGACGAGTGCCATTCCGCAGGTTTTATTGGTAAAACCGGTCGTGGCGTTCCAGAACACTGCGGTGTTTCAGGAAAAGTAGATATTATAACTGGAACACTTGGAAAAGCTCTTGGTGGCGCGATGGGCGGTTACACAACCGGAAAAAAAGAAATTATTGAACTGTTGCGTCAACGTTCTCGTCCATATTTATTTTCAAATTCACTTGCGCCAGCAATTGTTGGAGCATCAAATAAAGTTTTCGAGATACTTAGCTCCACAACAGAATTACGAGATATATTAGAAGAAAATACCAAATACTTTAAAGATAGAATCCTAGCTGCTGGTTTTGATATTAAACCGGGGAATTCTCCAATCGTTCCAATTATGCTTTACGATGCTGCACTTTCTCAAAAATTTGCAGATGCATTACTAGAGGAAGGTGTTTATGCAATTGGATTCTTCTTCCCTGTTGTTGCCAAAGGACAAGCGCGCATCAGAACGCAGATTTCTGCAGCACATAGTAAAGAAGATTTAGACAAAGCAATTGCGGCGTTTATTAAGGTTGGGAAAGCACTTGGTGTAATTTCTTAAACTAAAAGAATTTTTCCCTTTTTATTATACTAGAAATTTCTAAATTTACACATGTCTGAAAAGAAACGACATTTTATTTTATCCTTATTTTTGATGCTTTTTTTATGGCAAATAGGATTTTTATGTGGTGGATTTTTACTCCAAAATCAACAGGTTAATGCGCAAACCAGTTTCTTTATTGATGGAATTGAAGAAGATGAAAACTTGCAGCTTTCGCAGTTTACGGAAGGCTTTTCAGATGCAGATTCTCAAGAATTAATGGAGGAAGAGCTAGAATTGGAATGTAACCAACATTTTAAATTCCAGTCAGAAAACCTTCTGCCAAAAAAACGGGTTGAACTTTTTTCACCCTCCACTCATTTCCAAAATCCCTTTTCACCTCCTGAAGGAGTACTTTTTATTTTGATTTAAAAAATAGAATTACTCACTTACAGCTTATATTTAATGAAAAAATTATTCTCCAACTGGCGGTCGGATTTTCCGGCAAGTCTTGTTGTTTTTTTAGTGGCTTTGCCATTATGTCTTGGCGTGGGTTTGGCCTCCACAAATACCGAAGGAATTCATGGAATGCCAAATATTTTTTCCGGCATTATCGCAGGAGTTATTGGGGGAGTTGTAGTTGGAAGCTTTAGTAAAAGCAGGATTGGCGTTTCAGGACCAGCGGCCGGACTAATTACTATCGTTATCGCATCCATCACCACTTTAGGTAGCTTCGAAGGTTTTTTAGTTGCAATTGTCTTATCCGGGATTATTCAGATAATTGCTGGATTTCTAGGGATGGGGGTTTTAGCGAATTACTTCCCATCTTCCGTAATCAAAGGTATGTTGGCCGCGATTGGTTTAACGCTAATTTTGAAAGAAATTCCACACGCAATGGGATATGACGCGGATTTCTTTGGAGATGAAGCTTTCTTTCAGCCCGATGGGCACAACACATTTTCAGAAATCTTTTATGCATTAAACGCATTGCATCCCGGTTCCATTCTTATAGCTTTGGTTTCCTTGGCAATTTTAATACTATTTGATACCAATAGAATGAAAAAACTCGCACTTTTTAAGATTCTCCCAGGAGCATTGTTTGTGGTTGCGATTGGAATTTTACTGAACTACCTTTTTTCTAATTTTGGAAAGAATTTTGCAATCACCGAAAAACACCTTGTGGAACTTCCTGTTGCCAAATCTTTCGAAGATGTCCTATCTTTCTTATCCTTTCCAGATTTTTCTTTTTTAAGCAACCCGAATGTCTATATTATAGCGTTAACAATTGCATTTGTTGGTAGCTTAGAAACTTTATTGAGCGTTGAAGCAACAGATAAACTTGATCCTGAAAAACACCAAACACCAACCAATCGTGAACTAAAAGCACAAGGAATAGGAAATATTGTTTCCGGATTACTCGGTGGTTTGCCAGTAACTCAAGTTATTGTAAGAAGTTCTGCAAATATTAATGCAGGGGCAAAATCAAATATTTCTACTATTTTTCATGGTTTTCTATTATTGATTACGATTCTTTTTATTCCAAAACTACTGAATAGTATCCCACTGGCTTCCTTGGCTGCAATTTTGATTATGGTTGGATATAAACTTTCGAAAATTCAATTATACAAACAGCTTTACACGCTCGGTTTTGAACAATTTATTCCGTTCATCGCAACTATAATCGGTGTGTTATTTACGGATCTTCTAAGAGGTATTGGAATTGGTATGGCAATTTCTATTTTCTATATTCTGCGCAAAAACTTTCGGAATAATTTTTCCCAAGAAACAAATGTTAGCGACGGTAAGAACGAAGTTACTATTCATCTTTCTGAAGAAGTGACTTTTTTAAACAAAGGAGGTATTCAAAAAACATTGAATCAAATACCCCAAAATACATTGCTTACGATAAACGGAACGCGCTGTAAAGAAATAGATTATGATGTTTTGGAAATCATTCAGAATTTTAAATTATTTACAGCCAAAGAAAAAAACATAGAATTAAAGACCATTAATATCCCTGATATTTCATTTCAAAAAAATTAAAAAAAATAAACTCATGGAAACATATTACAAGCAATTAATTGAAAACAATAAAGAATGGGTCGCAAAACAATTAGACAAAGACCCGCAATTTTTCACAAAATTATCCAAAGGTCAAGAACCGCCTCTTTTGTGGATCGGTTGCTCTGATAGTCGCGTTCCAGCGAATGAAATAATTGGAGCTCCTCCAGGAGAAGTATTCGTGCACAGAAACATCGCAAATATGGTTATACATACCGATATGAGCATGCTGAGTGTATTGGATTATGCGATTAATGTTTTGCGTGTAAAACATGTAATTGTCTGCGGACATTACGGATGCGGAGGTGTTCAAGCCGCTCTCACAAATAAGCATTTTGGGCTGATTGATAATTGGATTAGACACATCAAAGATGTTTACCGTTTTCACCACAAGGAATTGAATAAAATTACCGATGAGAAGGAAAAGTTTGACCGCTTCGTAGAATTAAATGTTAAAGAACAAGTATTGGAT
>CAIYXD010000117.1 GCA_903930085.1 uncultured Flavobacteriia bacterium | reverse complement strand
GGTTTCCAAAGGTATGTTTGGTAGCCAGAATACTGGACCTCACTATTTTTTTTCCATTGGTTCGCTCGAATTATTTGAACAGAACATGGAGGAAACACAGGGTGTTTTTCCGGAAGCGGAGCACGTCGAAATTTACTATGCAAATACTGGGAAAAGCTGGTGGACTTCCTTAATTTATTGGGTGTTACCCTTGTTACTTTTTATTTTTATTGCAATCAACTGGTTGAATAGACTTACCGCACGATCTAGCGGAATTGGAGGGACATTTTTGGATTTTGGGAAATCAAATCCGCAGGTTTTTGAAAAAGGAAAAAGCGCACCAATTACCTTTAAAGATGTCGCTGGATACGAAGAGGCAAAATTGGAAATAATGGAGATTGTGGCATTTTTGAAACAACCATCAAATTTCACCAAACTGGGCGCGAAAATTCCAAAAGGCGTATTATTGGTCGGAGCACCTGGCACAGGAAAAACCCTTATGGCAAAAGCAGTTGCTGGAGAAGCCGGAGTTCCATTCTTTTCCTTATCGGGATCTGAATTCATCGAAATGTTCGTAGGCGTTGGTGCTTCGCGCGTTCGGGATTTATTCAATCAAGCAAAGCAAAAAGCGCCAAGTATTGTGTTCATCGATGAAATTGATACAATTGGAAGAGTGCGCGGAAAAGTTTTATCCATTCAAGCAAACGACGAAAGGGAAAGTACTTTAAATCAATTACTTGCGGAAATGGATGGTTTTGGACCTAATACAGGCGTGATTGTATTGGCGGCAACAAATAGAGCGGACATTTTAGATCCTGCGCTCTTGCGTTCTGGTCGATTTGATCGGCATATACATTTGGATCTTCCCAATAAAAAAGAGAGGCTCGATATCTTTCAGGTTCATTTGAAGCCATTAAAAAAAGATTCAACGGTCGATTCCGAAAACTTAGCCGCACAAACGCCTGGATTCTCGGGTGCCGACATTGCCAACATCTGCAACGAAGCAGCGTTAATTGCCGCAAGAAAAAAACGAGAGGCGATTGGAAAACAAGATTTCTTTGATGCAATTGATCGTCTAATTTCAGGAATTGAGAAAAAAAGCAAATTTATTTCACCAGAAGAACGACGCATAATTGCCTACCACGAAGCAGGTCATGCTATCATTAGTTGGAAACTTATAAATGTAGATCCCTTGCAAAAAATCTCGATTATTCCGAGAGGAAAATCGCTTGGTGGGGCTTGGTATTTACCGGAAGAAAGACAAATTATAACACGCTCCCAATTTTTTGATCAGCTCTGTGCGGCTTTAGGAGGAAGAATTTCTGAGAAAATCGTTTTTGGCGATGTTTCCTCCGGAGCGTTGGATGATTTGGAAAAAGTCACCAAGCAATCCTACATGATGGTCAGTCAGTTGGGATTAAGTGAAAAAATGGGAAATATCAGTTTTTACGATTCCACTGGAATTTATGAAAATTCATTCCTTAAACCATTTAGTGAGGAAACAGCAAAATTAATTGATAGTGAGGTGCGCAGTTTAATTTCGGAAGCGGAAACAAAAACATTTCAAATTTTAACTGAAAACAGAGCAAAACTGGACGAATTGGTAGAATTACTAATCGAAAAAGAAGTTTTATACAAGGATGATATTCAAAAAATACTTGGGAACAGAGAAGAACCAATAGGCGAAGTGAAATAATAATTTAACAGAAAATATACTTCTAAAATTGATTAATATCACTGTTTGACATCATCAAAAACACCTAATATGAAAAGAAAATTGCCTTATCTTAGCATTAGAAGGCAATAAAAAGTTTAAATAATCGGAGAAAAAAAAATACCATGGGAAATTTCAGTAAAATAATCGAACCATTCGAAAAGCACTACTTAGAATACGATGCATGGTTTGACGCCTACCCTGCAGTTTTTCAATCTGAAGTGGAAGCGCTGCGGGAAATGCTGCCAGTTGGCGAAAGCCATGGAATTGAAGTTGGACTTGGAAGTGGCAGATTTTCAGTTGCGCTAGGCATTAAAGAGGGAATTGAACCTTCCTTTGAATTGCGAAATATGGCTTACAAGAGAGGAATCGAAGTAATGGATGCTGTTGCGGAAAAATTACCTTTCAGAGACTTACATTTCGATTTTGTTTTAATGCCAGGAAGTATCAGCTATTTTTACGCACTACCGAATGCATTTGAAGAAGCAAATAGAGTACTGAAAATAGGTGGCTCAATCATCATTGGATTCATAGAAAAAGAAAGTCCAATCGGCAAGTTTTATTCTGCGAAGAAAGATAAAAGCACTTTCTATAAAAATGCTAATTTATACTCGATGGAACACGTGGTGAAAGAGCTTAAAAAGGCAGGCTTTCATGATTTTGAGTTCAAACAAACACTGTTCAAGGAATTGGATGAAATAACGGAATTTGAAGCTTCCAAACCGGGATATGGTGAAGGCTCTTTTAGTATCATAAAAGCACTAAAGAAATAACGTTTTTTTTTAAAAATTACTTCAATCGATAACCTAGAACAAACTCGTAGGAACCTCCAGAAACGCCATTATTTAGTTTGCTTCGTGTGACATCATACGAAAAGGAAATTCGGTACTTTTGTCGGAAATCATAGCCAATTATTCCAGCGATAGCATCTCTGTTCCTGTATGTTATTCCAATATAATAAGAGGATTTATAACTAATCAGAAGATTTACATCCAAACTGTTGAAGTTTAAATCCGTTTGGTACAAAACCTGTGGTGTAAATTGTAATTTATCTTCTTTTCCAAAGGTATGATTTGCAAACGCATAATATTGGCGAACATCTTGAAAAGTCAAGGACGAATTTCCAGAAAATCTTGGCGCATTCAATTGTGTTGCACTGATTCCAAGTGTTGTCCTGTTTTTTGAATAGACTAAACCGAAATCCGTTGTAAGTTTACTATCCGTAAATGCG
>CAIYXD010000116.1 GCA_903930085.1 uncultured Flavobacteriia bacterium | reverse complement strand
TTAAAAGTGACTCAGTTTTCAACCATAAACTATTATCTTTGTGGCCTATATTAACTTTGAGAAAATAAAATGAGTACAGCATTAGGAAATCACATTCTTGTTGAGTTTATGAATTGCGATCCAAACATCATGAACGATGTGGCGGCAATTGAACGTGACATGGTTGCTGCAGCGCAGAAAGCAGGCGCAACAGTTATCAATTCAACTTTTCACCATTTTTCACCCTTTGGTGTTTCTGGTGTGGTAGTAATTCAAGAAAGTCATTTGGCAATCCATACTTGGCCAGAATATGGTTATGCAGCGGTAGATCTTTTTACATGCGGTGAAATGGATGCTTGGATTTCGTTTGATTATTTGAAGGAATGTTTTAAATCTCAATCCTACTCCGCTATTGAAATGAAACGCGGATCTGTCAATTTATTGACGCGAAACGATTTCGATATGACCACCATGCGCCAGAAAGCAGGAGAATGGAGAAATCCTGAATTTTTCACCCGCAACGTTTGGTTTACCGATAAAGATGAAAATCAGGCTTTATCGCTACGATTTACAGGGGAAGTTTTCTTTGATGTCCAATCGCCGTTTCAACGCGTTAGAATCCTAGAGTCCTATAAATACGGTAAAATGCTTGCTTTGGACGATATGGTGATGACAACAATCGAAGACGAATTTCATTACCACGAAATGATTTCTCACCCTTCGATGTTCACCCATGGAAATGCTAAAAACATCCTTGTTATTGGTGGTGGCGATGGCGGAACAGTGCGTGAGATTTTACGCCACGAATCTGTCGAGAAAGTTACGATGGTTGAAATTGACGGAGAAGTAATCGATGCGTGTAAAGAATTTTTACCGCAAATTGCAGCTGAATTTGATAATCCTAAATTGGATCTAATAGTTGGAGATGGAATTGCTTATTTAAAAACTGCGGCAGCGGAATCCTTTGATATAATTATTGTGGATGGTTCGGATCCAGTAGGTCCTGCAGAAGGGTTGTTTTCTGTTGAATTTTATACCAACTGCTACAATGCATTGAAAAAAGACGGAATATTGGTAGCACAAGGAGAATCCCCAAAATTCAATGAAAAAGCATTTTCAGAACTAAACCATACGCTACAGGATATTTTCGGAAAAGATAAAGCACCTGTTTCGTTGTTTTTTGTACCAACCTACCCTTCTGGCATGTGGAGTTTCCAATATGGTTTGAAAGGTGATTCACACCCGAAAATGATTAAAAATGAATCTACTGTTGACGCATTTGTAGAATCAAAAGGTTTGCGCTATTACAATGCAGATGTGCACAAAGGCAGTTTTGCAACGCCCAATTTTGTAAAAACTTTATTGAAAAAATAAATAAAAAAGGTAGCATTCAATTTTGGATTCTACCTTTTTCAAATATACTAGTGGTATGTCTTTTGATCCAAACGGTGTTGGAATAGCCAACGGAAATTTATTTGGTTTTCCTGTAACGGAAAGCGAAGCGGATATTCTAATTATCCCAATTCCATGGGACGCTACAGCTTCGTATGGCAAAGGCACAAGTGACGGTCCGCAGGCAATTTTAACGGCTTCAACACAATTGGATTTTTACCATCCGAAATTGGACAAAGCCTTCGAAACAAAAGTCTTCATGTCTCCAATTTCGAAGGAATGGCAAGAAATTAATGCTAAACTATGCATTGAAGCACTCGAATACATTGACTTTTTAGAAAATGGCGGGAAATTAGAAGAAAATCCTGCGTTTCAAGTAACTGTTTCAGAAATTTCATCCGCTCAAAATGCGTTGAAAGAAAACCTTAAAAACAGAGCAATTGAAGCCATTCAAAAAGGGAAAATTGTTGGCGTTCTAGGAGGCGAACATTCTACACCACTTGGTTTGATTGAAGCAATTGATAGTCAAAACAAACCATTTGGAATCCTTCAAATTGATGCACACGCAGATTTGAGAGATGCCTATGAAGGCTTTGAGCAATCGCACGCAAGTATCATGTTCAACGCCTTGAAAAACTGTAAAAACTTACTAAAACTTGTGCAAGTTGGTATTCGTGATATTGCGCAATCTGAAGTAGATTTAATTGAAAAAAGTGAGGGAAGAATTACCACTTTTTTTGATTGGAGTTTGAAGGAAGCGCAATTTAGAGGAGACACATGGGAAAGTCAAATTGACAAAATAATCAGAGATCTTCCTGAAAACGTATACATTTCTTTTGATATTGACGGATTATCGCCCGAACTTTGTCCAAATACAGGAACACCAGTAGCGGGAGGATTCAAATTAGAAGAAATAAATTACCTCTTTTTTAAGGTAGTAGAATCTGGAAAAAGAATCGTTGGTTTCGATTTAAATGAAGTAGCTCCAGGTAAAGATGGTGATTGGGACGCAAATGTTGGCGCGCGAGCATTGTGGAATTTGGTCTGCGCAGTGGAAAAAAACAGGAGATTATTTCAATCTTAACGTTTAAATCTTGGTAGTTTAACACTACTTTTCAAAATATAGGAAAGAATGTTTCAAAAAGTAAACAAAGTAATCGTATTTATCCTGGTAGCTATTTTGGTGTTTTGTGCCTATAAACTAGTTGTTCCAAACGAAATTCAACCCTACGCATTACTTGGATTTGCAGCGTTTTTATCCTTCGGAATTTATTTTGGATTGGTAACAAGATCATCCATACCAAAAAAATATTATACTGCATTTTCTGTCCTTGCATTCCTAAATATTCTTGTCTTACTTGCTGATTATTTCTACCCGGAATTTCTGAAAACAACCTGGAACTATTCGTTTGCACTGCTATTTCTCCTTCTTTTCTCCACCTTACTTTTCAAACTGAAAAACCATTCTGGAAGATTAGCAAAATTTGTGTTTTATTTAATTTTAGTGGCTGGAATACTAATCGAGATCGCACTGATTTTTAAGATTTCAACTGCTAATTTCTATACTGGCTTGTACTACCTTCTGCTTTTAGCAAGTGCTTCTACCCTATTGTTATTTGGTAAGGAAATCAAACGAAATAAAACGGTAAAGTAACTAGATTTTCAATACACAAAAGTTCCGAAGCCGTAGATGCGTTTCATCCAATAATCTGATTTTTCAAGTTCTGTAAGTATCACACCTTTGGAGGAACTAGCATGAATCATTACCAACGGTTTTCCCTTTTCCGAGACTATCATTCCAACATGGGATATTCCGGAGCCATTATCGAAGAAAATCAAATCTCCTTTTTGCGCATTCTTTTCCTTTATTTTTTTGGAATTCTCGTGTTGATCCACAGCTCTTCTCGGTAATTCTTTACCAAATTCTTTCATCACATAGCACGTAAATCCACTA
>CAIYXD010000115.1 GCA_903930085.1 uncultured Flavobacteriia bacterium | reverse complement strand
TCTTCAAAACATTCCCTTCGCGCAGTTACTTCTAGATTATCATCGCTCAGATCCTTTTTTCCTCCGGGAAAACTAACTTGTCCACTATGGTTTCCTGCATAATTCGGACGCTGCGTAAGTATACATTCTATGCGGTTATCTATTCTGTAAAGTACAATAGCAACAGCACAATCTCTTATGTTTTCCGCGTTTTTGAGCGCTGCACTCGAAAGCATTCTGTGTTCGGGCGACATTTTCATATGGGCAGATTCACCGGGTAATCTTTCCGAAATTTCTTCCCGGATTTTATCTAGAAATACGTGTTCTACCATTTTCTGTGAATTGAATTAAGGAACGAAAAAAAAACAATCATTCTGTTTCTTAAGTATACGAAGATAGTTTTATTTTAAATTTCAGACCTTGTTGATTTCAGACCTTGTTTAAAATGAATTCATAGTAAAAAAACCGTTTATTTTCCGTAATTTTACACATCTATTTATTTAAAACAAACATAGCATGCAACTGTGGAATACATTAAATAAGGAGGAACTAGAAGCAAAATGGCGCGAAAGCGGTTACAAATTTGTGACAATTTCGTTTTACCAATATGCTCATATTCTAAATCCTCGTTTATTCAGAGATCACCTGTTCCAAATGTGGTCAAATATGGATGTTGTCGGAAGGACGTACGTCGCAAAAGAAGGAATCAATGCACAAATTGCGGTTCCATTACTAAATCTAGATAGGTTTCGAACGGAACTAAATACAATAGATTTTTTAAATGAAATTCGTTTGAATATTGCGGTGGATGATTCTGAAGCAGAATTCCCGTTTCTCAAGCTGAAAATCAAAGTTCGCGATAAAATTTTGGCGGATGGATTAACAGATGAATCTTTTGATGTTACCAACAAAGGAAAACATTTGTCTGCGGAAGAATTCAATGCACTGACCAATGATCCATCTACTATTTTAATCGATTTTAGAAACCATTACGAATCAGAAGTTGGACATTTTAAAGATGCCATTCTGCCGGATGTGGACACCTTTCGCGAGTCGTTGCCTTACATTGAAGAAGAATATTTGAAGGGAAATGAAGACAAGAATCTGGTGATGTATTGTACCGGTGGAATTCGTTGTGAAAAAGCATCTGCTTGGTTTCGACACCGAGGATTTAAAAACGTGCACCAGTTAGAAGGCGGAATTATAAAATACGCCAACGATTGCAAAGAAAAAGGCATTGAAAATAAATTTATCGGTAAGAATTTTGTTTTTGATGAGCGCAGGGGAGAACGGATCTCCGATGATGTGATTTCGGTTTGTCACCAATGCGGATCTCCTGCAGATACGCATACAAATTGCGCAAACGATGCCTGCCATTTATTGTTTATTCAATGCGATTCGTGCAAAGAGAAGATGACGAATTGTTGCTCCTCGGATTGCCAGGAAATGCACCAATTGCCCGAAGAACAGCAAAAAGAATTGCGAAAAGGAATAATGGCAAGTAACAAAATCTTCAAAAAAGGAAGATCTGAAAAATTACCATTTCAAACTAATACAGAAAAACCAGTATCTTTAATCGAATCAAATAAACAGTAAACAAGGTGATAGCAGCAATAAACTGGGACATAAGTTCTGAAATCTTTGACGGGTACAAAACTCCAAATTTGTACGGATTATTATTTGTTTCCGGACTTATACTAGGCTATTTCGTCGTGAAAAGAATGTTCAAAAAAGAAAACATCGACGAGCAGGCGATGGACAAGCTAGTTATGTACATGGTTTTGGGAACGATTATCGGCGCAAGATTGGGACACGTTTTTTTCTACGGACCTTATTGGGATGTTATCGATGCAAACAATGTTGTTTTGGAACGCGGCTATCTTTCTCATCCAATTGATATTCTCAAAGTTTGGGAAGGCGGTTTAGCTAGTCATGGTGCGGCAGTTGCCATTTTAATAATGTTATTTGTTTATTCCAAAAAAGTGGTAAAAAAACCATTTTTATGGATTTTAGACCGTATTTCTGCTCCAATTGCAATTGGTGCAACATTCATTCGATTG
>CAIYXD010000114.1 GCA_903930085.1 uncultured Flavobacteriia bacterium | reverse complement strand
TCGAAAAATATAGGTGCAGATTTAAATTATGCTTGGCCAACTGCAGAAATAGCTGTTATGGGAGCAAAAGGAGCTGCTGAAATTATTTTCAAGCGAGAAATTGCTTCTGCATCCAATCCGGAGGAAAAATGGAAAGAAAAAGAAGCAGAATATGCTGAACTGTTTGCAAATCCATACCGCGCGGCGGAACGGGGAATTATAGATGATGTAATCCTTCCGGAAGAAACCCGTGCAAAACTAATTGCTGGATTTAAAATGCTAGAAAATAAAGCAGAAGTTTTACCGCAAAAAAAACATGGAAATATTCCACTTTAGGAACATACTAGAGGGAATTGCTTTTAAAATAAAGTAGCCCTTAGTGGGCTTACTAAAATAATAGCGCTTAACTTTAAATCGATTAATTAGAGATTAACAATCTAAATACCATTCATTTATATGATTCACTTCTTGCTTGTTGAAGACGATTCAATCCTTTACATCGTGCAATCTGCTATTATACGACAGGTTTTTCCCAACTGTTCGATAGAAATTGTTTGCTCTGCAGAAGAAACACTAAATTATCTTCAATCGCTCGAAAAACAACAACAAAACGCCCCCGATTATATTTTAATTGATCTCCAGTTATCCGGAATCAATGGCTTGGAAATGGTCGAAAAATTTTCAGAAAAACAATTGCTTTTCTTGCATAAAACCGAGTTATTTATTCTTTCAGCAACTATAGATCCGAGGGTAATAGACAGAATTCAAAACAACAATCGGATCAAAGGTTTCCTTGAAAAACCCTTGTCCAAAGATATTCTACTCCAGAACTTCCAGGAGAAAAATTCTACCAAATAAGTACCCTGTTGAAGCTTTAATTCTATTCACAAGCTAATAATTAGTTGGTTATTTAGTATCTTCGCTCACTCAATAATTACACACAATGTTCAGATCACACA
Organism: uncultured Flavobacteriia bacterium; assembly: GCA_903930085.1. Classification (GTDB taxonomy): domain Bacteria; phylum Bacteroidota; class Bacteroidia; order Flavobacteriales_D; family Crocinitomicaceae; genus M0103. The sequence goes on along the minus strand of CAIYXD010000114.1, from coordinate 6,925 downwards.
CTTGCGGCGAATTACGCCCATCACATATTGGAAACGAAGTAACACTCGCGGGTTGGGTGCAACGCTCACGAGAATTAGGCGGAATGACATTTCTAGATTTACGCGATCGCTATGGTATTACCCAATTGGCTTTCAATTTGGAAGATAATGCAGAATTATGCGCTCAAGCTGGGAAACTCGGAAGGGAATTTGTGATTCAAGTAACTGGTAAAGTAATTGAAAGAACTAGCAAGAACAAAAATATGCCAACGGGCGAAATTGAAATCGTAGTTAGCAATCTAATTATATTAAATTCTTCAAAATTACCTCCATTTACGATTGAAGACGAAACAGATGGAGGAGATGAATTGCGTTTGCAGTATCGGTATTTGGATTTGAGACGAAATACAATGCAGGAGAAATTGCGCTTGCGAAATAAAGTTGCTTTACAAACAAGAATTTATTTGGATTCAAAAGAATTTTTGGATATTGAAACGCCATTTTTAATCAAATCAACACCTGAAGGCGCGCGTGATTTTGTAGTGCCAAGCCGCATGAATGAAGGACAATTTTACGCTTTACCGCAATCACCACAAACGTTTAAGCAACTGTTAATGGTTTCCGGTTTCGACCGCTATTATCAGATTACAAAATGTTTCCGTGATGAGGATTTACGTGCTGATCGGCAGCCGGAATTCACCCAAATCGATTGTGAAATGGCATTTGTGGAACAAGACGATATTTTGAACACTTTCGAAGGATTGATTAAACATTTATTCAAAACCGTTCGAGGAATAGATTTCACGGATTCATTTCCGCGCATGGATTATTCTGAGGCAATGTCGCGTTATGGTTCGGACAAACCAGATATTCGATTTGACATGGAATTCGTCTACCTTAACAGCGAAACAAAAGGAAAAGGATTTGCCATTTTTGACGATGCAGAGAGCGTTATTGCTATAAATGCAGTGGATTGTGTAGAATACACACGAAAACAAATCGATGAATTAACAGAATGGGTAAAACGTCCGCAAATTGGAGCAAAAGGATTGATTTATCTGCGCTGCAATGCAGACGGAACATTCAAATCATCGGTAGATAAATTTTATTCGCAAGAAGATTTAGCCGCTTGGGCTAAAAAAGCAAATGCAAATCCAGGAGATCTTTTGTTTCTTCTGAGTGGTGATTTGGAAAAAACACGCAAGCAAATGAATGAATTGCGCTTGCACCTTGGAAGCGAGCTTGGTTTGCGCAATCCAAACGTTTTCAAACCTTTGTGGGTAATGGATTTCCCATTGTTGGAATGGGATGAAAACAACGGACGCTACCACGCCATGCACCATCCTTTTACTTCGCCAAAACCAGAAGATATGCACTTGATTCAAACGGATCCAGGAAAAGTTAGAGCAAACGCATACGATCTGGCAATGAATGGTGTAGAATTAGGAGGTGGATCCATACGTATTCACGATCGGAATTTACAATCGCGCATGTTTGATTTACTTGGATTTTCAAAAGAAGATGCGCAGGCGCAATTTGGTTTTCTAATGAGCGCATTTGAATATGGCGCTCCACCTCACGGAGGATTGGCGTTCGGATTGGACAGATTGGTTGCAACGATGGGCGGATCAGAATCTATTCGTGATTATATTGCTTTTCCAAAAAACAACAGTGGTCGGGATACAATGATTGATGCGCCTTCTCCATTAAATGCTGAACAAATGGCCGAATTGGGGATCAAATTGAAATAGTGAACACGTAAATTCAACTTCTGCTTTTGTTAAAATTATGGAATTTTACACGGAATACATTGGCTATTTTGCATCTGGAATTGTCCTTTTATCCTTTTTAATGGGCAATATTTTTGTTTTAAGGATTATTAATACTATCGGATGCGGATTCTTTATTTTTTATGGCGTTCTGCTTGGATCAATGCCTATAATTTTAACGAATACCGCTATTGTTTTGATAAATGCCTATTATTTATTTCTAAAAAACAACAAAGACATTTCATAAGAAATAAGGAGGGCGGCAGCCTTAGTTTAAGTTGGTTCAAGTATTTTTTTAAGAATTGTTAGGTGCTATTATGTTACCTTTAGTAAGCAATTTTTTTAAATCTTTAATTAATTACATGGTAAATGCCAAAGCCAAAATTCATTGTTTCAGATTACTACAGAAATGAACTTTTACGCTGTATTTGTATTAAAATTGGATTCCCAATTCGCACGAAATTAGACTGCAGGAAAGTAAGTCAATTGATCCATAATTCACAATTGCCAGCAATTTCGGAAAGTACAATTTATCGTCTATTCCTTTGGAATGGAAAAAATAACACACCATATATTCATACATTGGACATACTTTCGCGATTTTGTGGTTTTCTAAACTGGTCTAAATTTGAATTACACCAGCAGGAACTAGATACATTTGCGCAAGGATATGGAAGGCTACAAATTAATGGCACGCCTATTAAGAGTTTAATTGAGATTTGTATACACACGGATAAATTAAAGCCTCTTTATTCGTACGCAGAACAATTTCCAAAAGATGTAGATTTTGATAAAAAAATGATGCTCGGCCAAGAAATTTTCAAATCCTTGATTTCTAATCCAAACGGAAACCTTAAATTCTTCAAAAACTTCCATACGATGCCCATTATTCGAGAAAGTTTCTTCGAGATTTTTGCAGATCCACGTTTCCGAATTTCGAATTATGAAGCAGGCATAGAGTATTATTTAAGAAATTTAAAACCAACTGAAAATATTCGCGATTTGCAAGATACCCTATTCGGAAATTGCCTTCTTTTTAGATATCATTTCGTTCAAGGAAATAGAAATAAAGCTCTAAAAATTGGTCGAATTATTTTTACAGAATTAGAACTTCAAGAAGTTGATTTGGATCGTATCCATATTTTTCCGGCAGCACGCTATTTCTCGTGTAAAATTCTTTATTACAAACTTTTGGGTCAAACGAAAAAAAGCATTGACTATTTAGAAGAAGTTTTCAACTTCATTCAAAATAATGCGAAAAAATGGAATTTTGAAGAACAACGCATTGTTTTTTTTAATTTAGGCGAAGCAATTTTACTGCACTCCGAAATTCCACTTTCTCAGCACACAGTTTTAAAAGCACTATTCTCTGAATTATTTTCGGTTGTTCCAAATTATTATTCAACTAGTAATTTAAAAGAAATAATTCCCTATCTGGATTGCAATTCCTCTTCTATTTTCCACTAAAAAAACCCGTAACTTAATCTAACTTAAAAAAACCCAGGGAGGAAGTATAAGTTAACTTAGCAAGTAAATTATTTTATATAAAAAACCATCGCGCCAGCAATAAACCAGGAAAACATTTCGATGAAAATTTGAAATGTTTTTTTTGCAAATCGACCAGAGGAAGGAATAAGTAGTAAGCTCCATATTGTTTCTAAAATCGATTGCCTAAATTAATTAAAGCCGTATTTTTGTATGTAGTTAGTTTTAGAAAAGCTTTTTCAAATTAATAAGATGTTGGTAGCATTCATTTTCCTTACTCAAAACACGAATAACTAGAATGGTAATAATTCTACTTTACTTTCTAGCTGTAGCAATATTAATATACTTTCAAAAGAAGGAAATCGGTCAAGGAATTTTTAAAACATCAAAAAAAACGAATTGGATTGTTTCCGGTATTTCATTATTCATGCTGCAGGTATCTATCGAACAAGGCCAAATATATACCGGGATTTTGGAAGAAAAAGGACTTTGGGGACTTTGGCTATTTTTCCCAGGAATGATAAGTGCAGCGATTGTTCCACTTGTTTTTGCTCCGATTTGGTCAAAACTTGATTTTATTACGGATAATCAACTTATTTTATTTCGATTTTCCGGTAAGGGAGCTCGTTTTTTGCACCAATTTAGATCTATTTACGTTGGAGGATTAGTAGTTTCATTTTTACTTGGTTTTCATGTTTTAGCTTTCAGCAGAATTTTAGTAATTTACTATGGATTTAATCCGCAAAAAGCAATTTACATTACCGGAATTATCCTAATTATATTTGCTCTTAAAAATAGTTTACAATTAAAGCTCAAACTGGATGTTTTCCATTCAATCATCTACTTTGTTAGTCTTTCCCTGATATTTTACTATTTATATTCCGCGGCTGGAGGTTGGGAAAACACATTAACTAAATTCAATAATGAAAATTCAGATAGGTCCAATTTATTCCCGCCAATTGGCCTAACACAAGAATGGAATCTTCTATTTGTCTTTCTTGGAATTCAATGGTGGAGCGCGCAACTCTTTGATGGTGGCGGACCTGAAATGTCGAGATTTACAGCAACAAAAGGAAAATGGAATGTGATAAAAGCAAGTATTACGCCAATTATCCTGCAACTTTTTCTTTCAATTCTTGTGATTATGCTTTCGGTGATGACAATTTCTATGCAACATACATCTGGATCAGAAGCTGGATTTATTAAAGGAATTTTCAAAGCGGTTCCCGAGTGGATTGCCCCTTTTTGCGTCGTTGGATTTTTTGCTATTTTCATAACTACTGCAGAATCTTTGATGAATTGGGGGGCGTCTTTTTTAGTAGTGGATTTATACAAAACTTACCTTCAAAAAAATAAAACAGAAAGCCATTACACTAAAATTTCATTTGGTAGTATGGCAATATTGAGTGCAGTTGCTCTAATTATTGCATTAAATGTCAGTAATTTACAAGATTTGATAAAAGTTATATTCTCCATCTCTGCTGGTGTAGCTCCAATCTACATATTGCGCTGGTTTTGGCTGAGAATTAATGCTTGGAGTCAGCTTTCCGCCATGCTTACTTCCGGAATTTGCACCTTGATTTTTCACCTGTATGTATCCTTTTACCCAGATTCCTTTCTTTTATCTCCGTTGAATGCATACAGTTGGCAATTAATTTTCGTCACAATCACAACAACAATTGTCTGGATTACTGTTATGTTTTTAACTGCGCCAGACGACAGCTTTAAACTATCTAAATTTCGAAGTATTCTTCCTCCAAAAAAACAACTTCTCAAAAGTTTTAGTTTAGCTCTTTTGATTGGTATTTGTTTACTTTGTTTAAATTTATTACTACTAAAATGGGTGTTCTATAGTAATTGAACGAACCATTGGATGGGTTTAAAAACAAATAGTAACTTTACACTGTTTAAAGCAGGAACATGAGCAATCACAAGCACAATTTATATATCTACAATAGTCTTAGCGGACAAAAAGAAAAATTTGAACCAATTCATACTGGGCATGTCGGAATGTATGTTTGCGGTCCAACTTTGTACAGTGAACCGCATATGGGAAATATGCGAACGTTCATTAATTTCGATATGATTTACCGTTATTTATTGCTGCATTATAAGGTAAAATACGTTCGAAATATTACAGACGCAGGACATATCACCAATAGTGCTGGCGAAGAAGTTGATAGTATAGGAAAAGCTGCTCGGTCTGAACAACTACAATCGTTGGAAATTGTCTACAAATACAATGTGAAATTCCAAGAATTACAGCACATCTACAACCTTTTACCGCCAAGTATAGAACCAACTGCAACTGCGCATATTCAAGAGCAAATTGAGATCATAGAAAAAATAATCGAAAATGGATTTGCCTATATCGTGAACGGTTCCGTTTATTTTGATGTTAAAAAATACAGCGAATCATTTGAATATGGAACGTTAAGTGGTCGTAAAATAGATGAACTATCGGAAGAAACGCGCGCATTAACAGCTCAAGAAGAAAAACATTTTTTCGCCGATTTTGCCCTTTGGAAAAAGGGAAATACAGATGATATGCAAATTTGGCGCTCCCCATGGGGAGATGGAAATCCAGGTTGGCACATTGAATGCACTGCGATGAGCACCAAATATTTAGGAAAACATTTCGATATCCATGGCGGTGGAATGGATTTGAAATTTCCGCACCACGAAGATGAAATAGCACAAAATTGTGGTTCACTTGGTTGTAATCCAGCAAAATATTGGATGCACGCCAACATGCTCAATGTGAATGGCCAAAAAATGAGCAAGTCTCTAGGAAATTTTTTCCTACCAAAAGAAATTGTGGAAGGAACAACCGAGCTGTTTGATAAACCCTATAGTCCTAATGTAATTCGGTTTTTCATGATGCAAGCGCATTACCGAAGTAATTTAGACTTCACGCAAGATGCTTTAAATGCTGCGGAAAAAGGATTTTCGAGATTAACAGATGCACTTCATTTAGTAGAAAAATTAAAGACTTCAGCCCAATCAAGTTTCAATATTCAAGAATTGGTTGCTTCATTTTATACTGCAATGGATGATGATTTCAATGCGCCAATTCTAATCGCCAATATATTCGAGGCCGTTAAACGGATTAATTTAGTAAACGATGGTAATGAAACAATTACCAAAGAGGATTTAGAACTACTTTCAGCAGAGATGAAAAAGTTTCTGTTTGATGTCTTAGCATTGCAAATAGGCACTGTAAATAATGATTCCAAACTTTTACCTGTCATGGATTTAGTGCTCGAATTGCGTCAAGAAGCGAGAGAAAAGAAAGATTGGTCAACTTCCGACAAAATTCGAGACGGACTAGCTGCGGCTGGAATTGTGGTAAAGGATGGGAAGGAAGGAACTAGTTGGAGTTAATACTTTGTGCTAAAAAACCCTCACTTCCTTAGACTTTTAGTAAGGAATTCAGAAAACAGATTTTACATGGTAAGTAATAAACTATTTATACTAAACAGTTTTAAATCTCTAAAATCATATACTTTTAGTGAATCAATTCACCAAATTAGTTTACTTTTGGTGAATTTAAAGGGAAATTATGATTCAACGCACACTAAAAAACACCTTATCCGAAAAGCTTTTTAAGGGAAAAACAATTCTACTAATTGGTCCTAGACAAGTTGGAAAGACAACTTTAATACAGGAAATACTTTCTGGGATGGACTTCT
>CAIYXD010000113.1 GCA_903930085.1 uncultured Flavobacteriia bacterium | reverse complement strand
TCGTATTTCATTCCATTGCAAGACCACTGCGAAGAACAAGCGGAAGAAGTACTTCCTTCCTGTTGCCAAAAATCCATTCAAAAAGCGTGTCTTATTCCCGAAATGGAAAAAGATTGTTGTACAGATGAGGTGACTATTTTTAAAATTAATTTAGAGTATTACTCCGACTGCAGCATAACGATTCCAGCGTTTCTTATTCCAGAAGGAATAGAAAAATTTGAAGCGAAAATTGAAATAAACACCGAGCAACTCCGAGATGTAACCTCTTTTACAGATCCGCCACCCAAACCAAGCGGCAAAGACATTCTTATCCAATACCAAGTTTTTCAGATATAAACGTTTGATGAATTAACGCGCGCTATTCCAGGAAGAAACGCAAACTGCACGGGCAAAGCATGCCAAAGCAGGGTTAATTTCCATCAAATAAATTATACTAAAATGAAAAATAATTGGTTAATCTTTCTATTTCTTCTTTTGTCCGTTCCGGTTTTTTCTCAGATGAAGGGAATCGTTTTTGGAACGAATGACAAAGGAAAAGCGCCGATCTTTGGTGCAAAATTAAAATTACTTCAAGCAAAAATTGGGACAATCACCTCGGACGAAGGAACGTTTGAATTGATTCTACCTAAAATTTTACCAGATACATTGGTGATCTCAGCATTTGGCTATTATTCCGATACGATTCTAATTGACAAAAAAGACCGTTTTATTTCGCTGGAGATTAATTTATTCTCCGATAAACTCCTTCCGGAAGTTTTGGTCGAAATCAGAAGGGAAACGCATGCTATTTCGCGCTTAAAAACCTTACACGTGGAAGAAATTAATTCGGGTGAATTACGAAAAGCCGCCTGCTGCAATTTATCTGAATCGTTTGAAACAAATGCTTCCGTGGATGTAAATATTACGGATGCGGTTTCTGGTGCAAAAAAGATCCAAATGATGGGTTTAGATGGCGTTTATACGCAGATTCAACTAGAAAACATTCCCTATTTGCGCGGACTGGAAAGTTCATTCGGATTGAATTCGCTGCCGGGAACGTGGATCGAATCCATACAAATCACCAAAGGAACGGGCAACGTAGTAAACGGGTACGAATCCATGGCGGGATTGGTAAACTTGGAGTTGAAAAAACCGGCAGAAATGGAAAAATTCTTTGCCAATGGGTATCTTAATGCCTTCGGAAGAGCGGAAATAAATGTAAATGCTGGTCAAATTCTCAGTAAACGATGGAGCACTGGATTTTTCGCGCACGCGTCAGGAATGTTTGGCGATATGGATAACAACAACGACGGGTTTCGAGATGTTCCAAAAGGAACAAATTTTACCATTCTCAACCGTTGGGCGTACCAAGGAAAGAAGATGGAAGCGCAGTTTGGTGTGAATGGTTATCTGGATCAAAAAAATGGCGGTCAAACCGGATTTTCTCGGTCGGTACAAGATGGTAAATATGGCGTTCAGCTCGATTCCAAGCACCTGGATCTTTTTGCTAAAACTGGATTTTTCCTCAGAAAACCGTATAATTCAATTGGCGTTGTGTATAATCTTAAATACCAAACGATAGACGCAATATTTGGGAATCGAAATTTTCAAGGAGTTGAAAAAAGGGGCTATGTAAACGCCATTTTTGATGGAATAATCGGAACAACGGATCATAAAATAAAACTGGGAACGAGCGCTGTTTATATCGATATGCAACAAAAACAAGATTCAATGACTGATAACAGAATAGAAATTGTTCCCGGAATATTTGGCGAATACACCTATTCAGGAATGCGCTTAACCAGCGTTTTGGGCACCAGATTGGATTACCATAATTTATTTGGGTTGCAATTTTCTCCGCGCTTGCACGCAAAATATATTCTGACGGAAAAAACAGATTTACGCTTTACGGCAGGAAAAGGGTGGCGGGTTCCCAATTTTATGGTGGATAATATTTCTTTGCTTGCTAGTTCCAAAACATGGCTTAGGCCAGTAGAACTATTGCCCGAAATCTCCTGGAATTTTGGCGGTTCGATTGTGCAGGAATTTAAACTATTCAAGCAGAAAGCAAACCTAACAATGGATTATTACCACACCTTGTTTCAAAATCAATTAATCGTTGACCGGGATCAAGATCCACAGGCGATTCAATTTAAAAATTTAGATGGGAAGTCGTATTCCAACAGTTTTCAGGCGGAGCTCAGTTTTTCGGTCGTTAAAAATCTAAACATGCGTGTAGCCTATAAATTTTTGGATGTAAAATCGGAATACGCAGGAAAAATGCAACAGCAGGTAATGATTCCGCGCCAAAGAGGATTTTTCAATATCGCCTATATTACCCGAAACAAACGCTGGGAATACGATGCTACGCTTTCTGTTTTTGGCGAATCGCGATTGCCCGGAATTACGCCAACAGACGGTGTTGAATACAGTAAAGTTTATCCAATGGTAAATGCACAAATCACGCATGTTATTAAGAAATGGGATTTGTATATTGGTGGCGAAAATCTAACAAATTTCAAACAGAAAAATGCAGTAATTGATGCAGAAAACCCTTTTGGCAGTAAGTTTGATGCTACACGGATTTGGGGACCGGTGATGGGAATCAACATCTACGCCGGCGTCCGGTATGCTATTGTAAGAAAAAAGTAAAATAAGTAAGTTTAACCCCAATAACCCCATAAAAAAATGAAAAATTATTTTCTCATATTCCTAAGTATCGTTCTTATTAACACTGTTTTTTCGCAGGAAAAAAATCCAAAAATGGAAACAGTAGTGCTACAAACTTCAGCCGAATGCGGCGACTGTAAAGTCCGAATTGAGGACGTGTTGAATTATACCAAAGGTGTAAAATTTGCAGAACTAGACTTGGAGACAAAGAAAGTTACCGTAAAGTTTGCGCCAAAAAAGATCAATTTAGAACAGATAAAAAGTGTCATAAACGAAACTGGCTACGATGCAGATTCTTCTAAAGCAGTCAAAGCAGCGGTTCTAAAACTGCCATTGTGCTGTCAACCCGGCGGAATGAAAAATTGACACTTTACTTTAATCCTAAGGCAGTATTCTCCAACTTTCGCTTATCCAAACGAGAAGAATTCAATACATCTGCTTTATTTTATGAAATTGGGCGTAAATCGCCTCTTTTTCATTTTCCGATGCAATCTTTTTTTACTAATTTCGTATTTCTATAATCTAAAAAATATAAAATGTCATATTTGTTTACATCAGAGTCAGTTTCAGAAGGGCATCCTGACAAAGTTTCAGATCAAATTTCAGATGCTTTAATTGATAATTTCATGGCTTTCGATCCACAGTCAAAAGTGGCATGTGAAACCTTGGTAACTACTGGTTTGGTTGTATTGGCTGGAGAAATTAAAACTAACACATATTTAGACGTTCAATCAATTGCACGTGAAACAATCAGAAAAATTGGTTACACGAAATCTGAGTATATGTTTGATGCAAGTTCTTGTGGTATTTTATCTGCTCTGCATGATCAATCT
>CAIYXD010000112.1 GCA_903930085.1 uncultured Flavobacteriia bacterium | reverse complement strand
GAATGTTGGGGTGAAGGAACTGCTACATTTATGATTCTTGGAAACATCTGCACGCGATCTTGTGGTTTTTGCGCCGTAAAAACTGGACGACCGGAGGAAGTAGACAATTTTGAACCAGGAAAAGTTGCGCATAGTGTAAAAACGATGGGAATCAAACACGCTGTTGTTACATCCGTAGATCGAGATGATTTGAAAGATGGCGGGTCGGAAATATGGGTACAAACTGTAAAGGCAATACGGCACCAATCGCCAGGAACTACGATGGAAACGCTTATTCCGGACTTTGCGGGAAATTGGGAAAATTTGCAGCGAATTATAGATGTTGCTCCGGAAATTGTTTCCCATAATCTAGAAACAGTGCGCCGATTGACTAAACAAGTTCGAATTCAAGCGAAATACGACCGAAGTTTAGAGGTTCTTTTCCGTTTGAAAAAAGGAGGAATGCGCACTAAATCAGGCATCATGTTAGGCCTTGGGGAAACAGATGAGGAAATTCTTGAAACAATGGAAGATCTTAGAAGTGTGCAAGTAGACATTTTAACGTTGGGACAATATTTACAACCAACTTCAAAACATTTACCAATCGTAGAATTCGTTACACCGGAAAGATTTGATAGATATAGAGAACTTGGCATGGAGATGGGATTTAGGTATGTAGAAAGTGGTCCACTTGTGAGATCCTCTTACCATGCTGAAAAACACCTTTTTTAACTTTTTGACGTGTATATTTTCACTTTGGAATTATTGAATAATTTTGTGTTAAATTGAAAAATAAATTAAATTTGTAAGATTAAAATTGCGATTACGATAGCAATAATGAATTTAGAATGATTTTTATTATTATTTTGGCGGTCGCTTAAACAAACTTGAGAAAAAACTACATTATGAAACGTAACAAACTATTTATCGGTTCAGCAGGTCTAGTTGCAATTGCAGCTATTTTTGCAGTTTCACCCTTGAACTTCAACGGTTCTGAGGGATCTTATTCCAAGAAGGATTTACCTTCAATGGAATTAAAATCAGCAGATGATGCAAAAAAATGGCTTGAGGCAAGATATATTGACCAAGAGACTGGTGAGCCAATTACGAGTGAGAAATTACAATTAATTCGTTCTCAAATACGTAAAAGTGCTCAAAGTAAAACAATTACGTTTCAAGAACAAGGCCCTGATAACATCGGTGGTAGAACAAGAGCAATTCAAGTGGATCGTTCAAATGTAAACCGTATTTGGGCTGGAGGAGTTTCCGGAGGTTTATTTGTTTCTGCAAATCGTGGAAACCAATGGGGACGAGTAAGTTCATACATTAATTCAGGAGCATCACCGTTCATTTCAAGTATGACACAAACAAAAGACGGTACATTATATGTTGCATCTGGTTCTTCAGTGGAAGCATGGAATGGAAACGGTGTTTGGTATTCAACTGACAATGGTGATACGTGGAGTAAAATTCCTGGCACAACTAATTGCAACGAAATTGTATCTTCCAATACAGACGATTATGCTTGGATGGCAACTTCGACAGGTGTAAAAAAATGGAAAGTTGGCGATGCGGCAGTTACTGGAGTTACAATTGCTTCAGGATCTTGTAACTCATTACAAATTTCAAAAGATGGATTAGTTTTAGTTGCTGCAATTGGTTCAAATAAAACGTTCATATCAAACGATGGCGGAACTTCTTGGACAGATAAATCAGGAAGTGGAAGTGGTTTAGTACCAACTGGTTCGGCTAGAATTGAGTATGCAATTTCACATGCTCGTGTAGGTGGTAATTATTCTGTTTATGCAGTTAGAACAGGAAGTAACTTGCAAGGGATGAATGTTTCACACGACAATGGAAATACATGGTTTCAATTCGTTGGAGCATCAGGCACACCAAGTAATTTAGATATCTATAGAGATCAAGGAACGTATAACACAATCGTTACTGTTACGCCAAACAACAATGAGAAGATTTTAATTGGTGGAATTGACATTTGGAAATGGCAACAAACGGTAAATAATCCTCCTTTTGGTGGTTTTGAAAAAATATCCAATTGGTTCTCTAGTCCATTTTCTCCAATATACGTGCATGCAGATAACCACGAAATGAAGTGGGATAACTTGAACAGATTATATGTCGGAAACGATGGTGGTATTGCCGTAACAAATGATTATGGAAACACTTGGTTCCCTGCAAATCGCGGATACAATGTTACACAATTCTACGGAATCGCTTTCGATAGAGATGGCTCTGTAATGGGTGGTGCGCAAGATAATGGTACACTTTATAACGATCATACTTTATCTACTTTTGAAGAATTTAGAGAAGTAAATGGTGGTGATGGATTTGCATGTGAAATTTCGTTCTTCAACCCAAAGGTTATGTTCTCTTCTATTTACTACAACAGTATTTCAAGATCAGGTGATCGCGGTGAAACTTGGGGTTCATTTGTTCCAACGTTTCCAACATCTTATTCTCCTGCTGGAACAGAGGGCTCGATTCACCCATTTGTTACTTCGTATACTTTAGCAGAATATTTCGATACTAATTCGGAAGATTCTGTAATTTATGTTGCAACAAAGAATTACAATGCCGGTGCTACATTGCGCATTCCTAGCCGTTCATCTGGTGATAGTATGAATTATGTAACTCCAACTTCACTGCATTTTGACGATACCCTATATTACTCAAGTTCTGTTACAGATATTTCAGTAACAAATTCTTTGAATGGTCAAATAGTAGAATTGGAAAACTATACTTGGGACTACCTTGGATCTTCTTCCGCGCCAGTTTCTGTGGGTGATTCCTTATTGGTTGATTTCTCAACAGGAACAGATACTGTCGTTGTTGCAAGTACTGGAACATATACACACTATTTTGGAGAAAACGCTGCGACAGGTGAACTATATAGTTTAGGAAGCGATACTGTAGCTTTCAATGTTGCATGGGACACTTTAGTAATTCAAGATCCTTACCAATCGTGGATGCTTATGTATGTGAACATCAACGGTGGTGAATTATGGGGAACAAGAAATGCGTTACGACTTTCTGCACAAAACCCACTATGGATTAAAATTGCACAGGGTATTGGTAGTTCATTCGTTGGAAGTAATGACAACATGAAAGTGGATATAGAATTCTCAAAAAATCTAGAACACTGTTATGTAATTGGTGGTTCAAATGGCGTTTGGAGAATTGATGGTTTAGGCAGTATTTATACATCCGACCCAAGTTTTGCTTCCAAGGCAGGATATTCGGGATCAACGTTAGCAAATCCTCCAACTGCAACATCTGCCACGAAGATAATAGCAACTAACTTTGAAGGCTTAGCGGTTAATCCTAGCAATCCAGACGATGTGGTTTTATTTGGTGGTTTTGGTGCTACGAATAGAAGAACCTTGAACGCTACTGCTGCAACACCATCTTTTACAGCACTTGCAAACATTACTTCTCCTAGTAACGTTGCTTGCTATGATGGGATAATCGATAGAAACGATCCAGATGTGATTGTTGTTGGTACAGCTGAAGGTGTTTTCGTTACTGAAGAT
>CAIYXD010000111.1 GCA_903930085.1 uncultured Flavobacteriia bacterium | reverse complement strand
TGTAATATGCGGGTGTACGTTTTCCATGGCATAAAAAAAGACCAATATTTCTACTGGTCTTCTAAAGTATTTATTTTTGTTTAGATAGTTTAGAATTTAATTTTCTACGCCTTCATTTCTTTAGAAAGGGAAGAAGTGCGCTGAAAATAAATTAATAATTTATCTATACCGACGCAATTTTATCGGAAACATATTCTCCAGCTTTTAATTTCCCTACGATTTTTTTGAAAGCATCAATCGTATATTCTACGTCTTCTAAGGTATGCACTGCCGTAGGAATTAAACGTAAAATTATCATTCCTTTTGGTACAACTGGATATACCACCATTGAACAGAAAATATTGTAGTTTTCACGCAAATCGAAAATCAAGTTTGTTGATTCTGGAATAGAGCCATTCATATACACTGGCGTTACGCATGTATCTGTTTCACCAATATTAAATCCTGCATCTACCAATCCTTTTTGCAAAGCATTTGTAATTGTCCACAAGTTTTCCTTCAATTCCGGCATGTTTCGCATCAATTCCAAACGTTTCAAAGCTCCTACTACCAATGGCAAAGGCAAAGCTTTCGCGAAAATTTGAGAACGCATGTTGTAGCGTAAATATTCAACTACTTGCTCGTCGCTAGAAATGAAACCACCGATTAGCGCAAATGATTTAGCAAATGTTCCGAAGTAAACATCGATACCATCCTGGCAACCTTGTTCTTGTCCTGCTCCACCACCTGTTGCGCCTAGCGTTCCAATTCCATGTGCATCATCCACAAATAAACGGAAATTGAATTTTTTCTTTAATTCAACAATTTCTTTTATTTTTCCTTGGTCTCCGCGCATTCCGAAAACACCTTCTGTGATCACTAATATTGCTCCACCTTGCTCATCTGCCAATTTTGTTGCACGCGCCAATTGCTTTTCGCAATCTTCCATGTCGTTGTGCTTGAAAACGTATCTTTTTCCCATGTGCAAGCGCACACCATCCAAGATACAAGCATGTGATTCAGCATCGTACACGATAACATCTCTTCGGTCAACTAAACAGTCGATTGCGGAAAGCGTTGCTTGGTAACCGAAATTACACAATATCGTATCTTCTTTTTGCACAAATGCAGATAATTCAGCTTCTAATTGCTCGTGGTAGTTAGAATTTCCACTCATCATTCGAGCGCCCATTGGTGCTGCGAAACCAAATTCTGCTGCTGCTTCTGCATCTGCTTTGCGCACTTCAGGATGGTTCGCCAAACCTAGGTAGTTATTCAAACTCCAATTCAAACGTTTTTTACCTCTGAAAATCATGTGAGGTCCTATAGGGCCTTCCAGTTTAGGAAAGGTAAAGTATCCGTGAGATTCTTTTGCGTGTTGTCCGATCGGACCTCTGTTGTTTTTGATTTTTTCAAAAATGTCTTGAACCATATCAATTAATTTTCTTTAGTAAACGCATCCTACGATGCTAAAACGTGTTTGTAGGTTGCAAAATTAGGGATTTTAGTTCTATTTCACAGCGTTCGTAAATGATTTTATCAACACCACCTGTTTATAGTACTTTTCACCCTGTCTATTCAATGCCTTGGAAACGGATTTGGAATAGCATTTCTAGACTATTCTTTCTTCTGTAAAATAGTTTTCACGAAGCAATTATTACTGCGTTAAGGATAGAAGTGTTTATCCTTTTGTTCATTTTACAAAAGATAGTAGCGGATAGCCTGACTCTTCAGAGGAACGCCCAAAATAAAATTGAAATAATCTTTTTTTACGTGTTATAAATTTTTATCCAGTAGGTAAATCATAGCGCAATTTGCCGCGCAGCCGAGCTCCAATTCCCGTTTGTTGACATTTTCAAACACATCGCTTGGTGCATGGTGAAAATCGAAATAGCGCTGTGAATCTGGCACAAATCCGAAAAGTGGAATTCCAGGATACGTTTCTTTCAGAGGCCCTATGTCCACACCACCATATCCTTTTTCAAAAATATGCAGTTCGTACGGTTTAAAATGAAAAGCCAGACTTTCCAATAATTTCACTTGTTCTGTTGATCCATCACAATTAAATCCTCTTGGTGAAAAACCACCTCGATCGCTTTCCAATGCTGCAATCTGAATTTCTCCGCGATCTTTTGCCCATTGTGCGTAGGTTTTTCCTCCCATATTCCCATTTTCTTCGTTCATGAATAAAACGAGTCGCAAGGTATGTTTTGGTTTGTAGTGCATCGTTTTTAAGATGCGCAATGCTTCCATGCAATGAATTACTCCAGCGCCATCGTCGTGAGCACCTTCTCCCGTGTCCCAAGAATCCAAGTGTCCGCCAAAAGTAATGTATTCATTGGAATTTGTTGAGCCGGTAATTTCTGCTATAACATTATACGAAACGGCATCGGGAAAAGAGCGGCAATCCATTTCCAAAATAAATTCTACTTTTCCATTTTGGAGCATTTTAGCCAGATGTTCTGCATCTTGCGTGGAAATTGCTGCGGCTGGAATTTTATCTATTTCTTCTGAATAACGCATTGATCCAGTATGCGGATGGTTGTCGATTGGCATTCCAATGGAACGAATTACAACTGCTTTTGCGCCAAGTTTCGCTGCTTCGATTGCGCCTTCTCCTCGAATTGCATAGCAACCGCCATAGGCTTTGAAGGTAACAATCTGCTGTTCATCCATCGCTTGGTTCAAGAAAACAATTTTTCCTTCTACTTGTCCGCGCTTCGCTTTTTTTAGGTCGTCTAAATGTTGGAATTCTACAATTTCTCCAGATAAAATGCCATTTGTACCAATTGAACCGCCAAGTGCAAGCAAGGAAATTTTTGTCAGTGTGCCATTTTTTGAGCGCAACCAACCAGATTCTTTTGTTCCCCGTTCCCAATGCGGAACTTTTATTTCTTGCAGATAAACTTTATCGAATGAATAGCTTTCCAATTTGCGTTTACTCCATTCGATGGCCATTTGTGCTTCTGCCGAACCGGAAAGTCGCGCGCCGACATCTTTGCAGAGTCCGCGTAAGTTTTCATAAGCTTGTCCGCTGCTCAGCGCTTCGTTATAGATGTTTCGAATAAAAATAGAGTCGTTTATTTGTGCTTTTGCGTCAAATTGCAAAATAAGAATAAGAAAGACGATTCGTTTCATATGCTAAAATTAGGGAACGAAGATACAAGAAAATGGTAAATCCGAGCAGTGGAATTATGTTCCTTCCTTTTGATTAATTATCTTTGTGGAAAATTAAATATCATGGCTTTAAAATGTGGAATTGTTGGGCTTCCGAATGTTGGGAAATCTACGCTCTTTAATTGTTTATCAAATGCGAAAGCGCAAGCGGCAAATTTTCCGTTTTGTACAATAGAACCTAATATCGGTGTTATTTCCGTTCCCGATCCACGTTTGGAGAAATTGGAAGCATTGGCAAATCCGCAGCGTGTTATGCCAACAACGATGGAAATTGTGGATATTGCCGGTTTGGTGAAGGGCGCTTCGAAAGGAGAAGGACTTGGTAACCAGTTTTTGGCAAATATTCGGGAAACCGATGCCATTATTCATGTTTTGAGATGTTTTGATGATGGAAATATTATCCACGTGGATGGCGATGTAAACCCTATTCGAGATAAAGAAATCATCGATATTGAATTACAGTTAAAAGATTTGGAAACGGTTGAAAAACGCATCGCTGCCTTGGCGCGTGTCTTGAAATCGAACGATAAAGATATTTTGAAAGAAAATGAATTGGCGCACCGCATCAAGGAAAGTTTGGAACAAGGTGTTTCTGTTCGTGCATTAAGTTTTGACGAGAAGGAAATTGAAATCGTTAAGAAATTTCAACTGATTACAGCTAAGCCTGTTTTGTATTTGTGTAATGTGGATGAAGCATCTGTTGCTTCGGGAAATGCATACGTGGAACAAGTTAAAGAAGCGGTAAAAAATGAAGATGCACAAGTTTTGGTTATTGGTGCTAAAATTGAATCGGATATCACGGAACTGGAAACGTACGATGAGCGAAAAATGTTTTTGGACGAATTGGGACTGGAAGAACCAGGCGTAAATCGACTAATTATTGCAGCGTATGATTTACTGGAATTACAAACTTATTTTACGGTTGGCGTGAAAGAAGTGCGCGCTTGGACAATTACGAAAGGGATGACTGCTCCACAAGCTGCTGGCGTGATTCATACGGATTTTGAAAAAGGATTTATCCGCGCTGAAGTGATGAAATACATTGATTTCACAACTTTAGGTTCTGAAAATGCAGTAAAAGATGCAGGTAAATTTAAAGTCGAAGGCAAGGAATATATCGTGGAAGATGGTGATATCATGCACTTCCGTTTTAATGTTTAAATCATTACCTTGGTGCAGCAAACGCGAATAGAAAAAAATACAAAACTAAAATACGCATTACCATGAATATTCCTGCAAATAATCCGTTGTTGACTTCTTGGGTGGAAGTGCCGGAACATTCCGATTTCCCCATTCAAAATTTACCGTTCGGAATTTTTAAAACAGCACAATTGACGCCTAGAGTAGGGGTTCGGATTGGTGATTTTGTGCTCGACTTGAAAACGCTATTTGTATTGGGTTACCTCGAGAATTTGCCTTTTGAACTAGCGGATTTTGACACCTTTTATCTGAATGGACTGATGAAAAAAGGAAAAAAGGGATCGCGTGATTTACGCAATAGAATTTCAAAATTGTTGCAGGCGGATTTTGACGATTTAATGGTGAATGAACACCATGTTGCGCAGGTTTTAATACCAATTTCGCAAGTAGAAATGTGCATGCCAGTTCAGATTGGCGATTACACAGATTTTTATTCTTCCCGAGAACATGCGACGAATGTTGGAACGATGTTTCGAGATCCTGCAAATGCTTTGTTACCAAATTGGCTATGGATTCCAGTTGGTTACCACGGTCGTGCAAGTTCCGTGATTCTTTCTGGAGAGGCATTTTACCGTCCTAAAGGACAAATCAAACCAGATCCAGCTGCAGATCCAATTTTTGCAGCCTGTAGAAATTTGGATTTTGAATTGGAAACAGCTTTTATAACCTTTGATGGAAAACCATTGGGAGATTCCATCTCTACTGCGGAAGCGGAGGAATTTATTTTTGGAATGGTGCTTTTTAACGATTGGTCTGCCCGTGATATTCAAACATGGGAATATGTGCCACTGGGACCATTTTTAGCAAAGAATTTTGCTTCTTCCATTTCTGCTTGGATAGTTACTTTGGATGCTTTGGAGCCGTTTAAAGTTTCTTCGCCAGAGCAACATCCTGAGGTTTTGTCGTATTTGAAATACGAAGGTTTAAAATCCTACGATATTGCCTTGGAAGTTGCTATTCAACCGGAAAATTCGGTTGAAACGGTAATCAGTCGTTCCAATTTTAAATACATGTATTGGAATATGGCTCAACAACTTGCGCACCACACGGTGAATGGTTGTAATATCCGCGGAGGAGATTTGATGGGTTCCGGAACGATTTCGGGTCCAACGGAAGATTCCTACGGTTCCATGCTGGAATTGGCTTGGAAAGGAACGAAGCCATTGAAATTGAACGATGGTTCGGAACGTAAATTCATTCAGGATCTAGATACGGTTATCCTGCGCGGACATTGCGAGAAAGATGGCGTACGCATAGGTTTTGGTGAAGTTTCGGCGAAAGTTCTTCCAGCAAAAAATTAGTAAAATAAAATGTCTAAAGTAGCGTCAGAATTCCAGGATATCGACATTGAAAAGGAACGCAAGGAAATCTTAAATGCCTTTAAAGGTTTGCTGCGCGCCACAAAAGATCGTTCACGGGAAGATACGCGAATGATTCGGAAAGCATTTGACGTAGCGGTAGAAGCGCACAAAGACATGCGTAGAAAATCTGGCGAACCTTATATTTACCATCCCATTGCTGTTGCACGAATTTGTGTGGAGGAAATGGGATTGGGCGCAACAGCTATTACATGTGCATTGTTGCACGACACGGTTGAGGATACGCACATTACATTGGAAGATGTTGAGGATCTTTTTGGGTCGAAAGTACGCTTGATAATTGATGGATTGACAAAAATACCTGAAGTATTTGACGAGAATGCTTCTATCCAAGCGGAGAATTTCCGTAAAATGATTTTGACGATTTCGGATGATATTCGTGTGGTTTTAATCAAACTCGCGGATCGACTGCACAACATGCGAACCTTAGGTAGCATGCGAGCGGACAAACAACTTAAAATTGCTTCTGAAACAAAATTTTTATACGCTCCGCTGGCGCACCGTTTGGGATTGTATTCGATAAAAAGTGAATTGGAAGATTTGGCACTTATGTATAGTGAGCCAGAGGTGTATTCTAAAATTGAAAACAGCCTGAAATCGACCAAAGATGTGCGTAACCGTTTCATTAGAAGATTCGTGCAGCCAATAAAAGAAGCACTCCAATTTGAAGGATATGTTTTTGATATCAAGGCGCGTACAAAGTCTGTTTCTTCGATTTGGCGAAAAATGAATGCGAAGGGAATTCCATTTGAGGAAGTCTACGATATCTTTGCCGTTCGAATAATCGTCGATACGCCCACGGAATTGGAAAAACCGGATTGCTGGCGAATTTATAGTATCATAACAGATTTTTACCAGCCGAGTCCGGATCGTTTACGCGATTGGATTTCTACACCGCGGGCAAATGGCTATGAATCTCTGCACACAACTGTTATGTCGCCCACTGGAAAATGGGTAGAAGTGCAGATTCGTTCCAAAAGAATGGATGAAATCGCTGAAAAAGGACTTGCTGCGCATTACAAATACAAAGAATCGAAGTCAGAAGAAAGTAAATTTGACCGGTGGATAACGGAAATACGCGATCTTTTGGAGAATCCGGATGCCAATGCATTGGATTTTGTTAATGAATTTAAAGCAAACCTTTTTGCGGATGAAATCTATGTGTTTACGCCAAAAGGAGAACTTCGTGTTTTGCCAAACGGCGCCACAATTCTGGATTTTGCATACGATATTCACACCGATATCGGCGATAAATGTATTGGTGCAAAAGTAAATAACCGATTGGTTCCGCTGAGTTATCAGTTATTGAATGGAGACCAGTTGGAAATCATTACTTCTTCCAAACAAAAACCGCACGACGAATGGCTCCGTTTCGTGATTTCAGCTCGTGCAAAGCAAAAAATAAAATCCTCTCTCAACGAAGAACGGAAGACCATCGCCCAAGATGGGAAAGAAATTCTAGAACGCAAATTCAAACAACATAATATCCGTCTGACGGCAGAAAACATAACATTTCTAGAGAAATACTTCAGTATGCCCTCTGTAACGGAACTCTATTTCCGAATAGCAAAGGGAAAAATCGATCTAATTAAATTACGCGATATTGATGCTGTTCATGGCATATTAAATGGTGAAAAGAAGACAAATAATTCCACAAAAGATAAGCACGAAAAAGATGTTTATCCAAAAATTAATAAGTCGGAAGATTCTATAATCATCGGTGAGGATTTCAAAAATATCCAATACCAAATGGCAAAATGTTGTAACCCAATTCCAGGCGATCTTGTTTTTGGATTCATCACTATCAGTGAAGGCATAAAAATTCACCGAAACAATTGCCCGAATGCCGAACATTTGCTATCAAAAATGAATTACCGATGCATCAAGGCGCGCTGGCAGTCAAAAGATTTGGTAGAGCGTGTTGCTGCAATTCAAATTATGGGAATCGATAATATTGGTCTAGTAAATCGTTTAACGGAAATAATTTCCAAAGAGCACAACGTAAACATGAAATCCATTTCTTTTGAAACCGAAGATGGAATTTTTGATGGTCGCATAAAAGTATTGGTATAC
The DNA here is from genome assembly GCA_903930085.1 of uncultured Flavobacteriia bacterium. Lineage (GTDB taxonomy): Bacteria > Bacteroidota > Bacteroidia > Flavobacteriales_D > Crocinitomicaceae > M0103. The sequence continues at coordinate 6,370 of CAIYXD010000111.1, read as the reverse complement.
GATACCGATCATTTGGAACAATTGATGCGAAAATTTGAGCAAGTTGATGGTGTGCAGAGGGTTACGAGATGGGATACGGAGGAAGATCAACATCCGCAGGAATCTCATTAATTTGGTATTGAATTAGTGGATTATTTCCATCCAGTTTTTTGGTCTTAAAACTGCCTGCCACATAAAATCAGAAATAAATTGCTCTTCTTTATTGAGTTGATCCATCGGATAGAATACACCGTCGGGTTTATCAAAATAGGTAACTCCTCGAACTTCACCGCTATCTAAATAAACGCGCAAACTACTTGCGTACAAACGATTCATACCGAGTCGCTTGATCACAACCGTTGAATCGGTTTTTTCTTCGTTCTCCGGAAAAAATATCGTTCGTGCATTGCCATTGATATCCGATCGAACGAGTGCATTTTCCTTGAAAAAGGCAGTAATTTCCTTTCCAGCCAATTGGTTATAGTATTTTCCGGAATCTATTTCCATTATTGCTGAGGCATTTTCGGTAATCAGAATTTTTTCTAGTAATGAATCATTCAGGTGAATTTGCATTTTTACGCCTTTTAATTCCGCATTTTGTGCCCATACAACTGGTTTTTTATGCAATTCTAGAATATTTTTCACACGATCAAAATACATACTATCGCAAATCGCCTGCATTGCGGTATTGTATAGTTTAACATTAAAATATCCAACGGTGTAATTCGGATTTCCCAAAGAATCATTTTGGTTAAACAAGGTGTCGGCGTGCAAATAAATCGTATCGTTTTTCTGCACTTTTATCGCCAATGCATGCCCCGTTAAAAAGGAATAATTCGCTTTCTCGGAATAGAATGCATAATCGCTGTAAAATTCTAATGCTTCTGTAGTGTCTTTGAAATAAACGTGACCTTTCCCAAATGAATGACCTAAAATTGGCTGATAGTAAAGGGTGTCGCCACGAATTATTTTACTTTCTTCTCTAATTTCAGCGTGTTGAATTAATCGTCCTTCTTCTGTTTCCACATTGTACCAACCGCGCTCGCATTTCAGAATGGTTTTGCCTTTTAGAATCGTGGTAGGACCATAAAAGTAGGTGGTTTGTTTTGCATAAACATATTGTAGTGTATCCGTTTTCATGGAAAGATCTGCATTCGAATACGTGACTTTTCCGCTGAAAAAGAAGCTGCGAGATTGTGGATAAAAATAGCCTATTCTGCTGGTCAGTACCTCCGGAGAAACAATACTTTCTACTTTTCCACCGTGGCGATAAATTCCTTGCGCTTTTTTTGAATCGTATTCTAAGGTGTCGGTTGTAAGCTTATATTCTAAATCTCGAACCCGCACGTGTCCCCATAATTTTGCTTTGCGGGTTTTTCCGTTGTAATATAAGGAATCACAAAACAAATTGATTTCATCTTTTGTAACATGGACATTTCCATACGCACGAACTTCTTGCGTTTTATCAAAATAGTGCGCTGAATCGCAATACATTGTGTTTCCCTGATAGCTAAAGTTTACGCTTCCAACCAGTCGGTGCGCGCCGGTTTTTTCATTGTATCCAAGTTTCTCGGAACCAGGCAATAATTCAAGAATATTTTTTTGCGCCCCTAAAAATTCGGGAAACAAAAAAAATGCGCTTAGTGAAAGCGCAAATTTTAATATGTTCTTGAATGCCTTCAAATTTTAGTGATTCTTTAGTGTTTGGTTTCTATCTGGACCAACGGAAACAACTGTAATTGGCACTTCCAAATGTCGTTCCAAATACGTAACGTAATTTTTTAGCGTTTGTGGTGCGTCTTCAAAAGATTTTAGTTGCGTAAGATCGCAATTCCAACCTTCAATTTCCTCGTAAACTGGTGTTAGTTCGATTCCGTCCACATCGTATGGGAAATAATCTACTTTTTCGCCATTTATGATGTAATGTGTACATGCTTTAATCGTATCAAAACAACTTAAAACATCTGCTTTCATCATCGAAAGTTCTGTAACGCCATTAATCATAATTGCATATTTCATTTGTGGAAGGTCAATCCATCCGCAACGTCTTGGTCTGCCTGTTGTTGCGCCAAATTCTCTTCCTTCCTGACGGATCAATTCTCCTTCAGCATTGTCTAGTTCCGTTGGAAATGGTCCGCTACCAACGCGTGTACAATATGCTTTGAATATTCCAATTACGTTACCAATTTTTGTTGGAGCAATTCCTAAACCTGTGCATGTTCCAGCAGTTACAGTATTGGATGAGGTAACAAATGGATAGGTTCCAAAGTCGATGTCTAGCATTGTTCCTTGGGCGCCTTCTGCCAAAACTTTTTTACCGGCTTTCAATGCGTCGTTCAAGTAATGTTCGCTATCTACTGCGGGAATAGAACGCAATGTTTCAATTCCTTCCATCCAAGGACCTTCTAATTCCGTTAAATCGTATTCAAATCCTTCATAATGTTTTAAAATACCAACGTGTTTTTCAACAAGAATATCGTATTTCTCTTTAAAATTAGGAAGGAAAATATCGCCAACGCGCAAACCGTTTCTCCCTGTTTTATCCATGTAAGTAGGTCCTATACCTTTTAAGGTGGAACCGATTTTATTTTTCCCTTTCGCTGCTTCTGATGCTGCATCCAATAAACGGTGTGTTGGAAGGATTAAATGTGCTTTTTTGGAGAGTAATAAGCGTTTTGTGAAATCAATGTTGAATGGAGCAAGTTTTTCCAATTCTTTTTGGAAAATTACAGGATCAATTACTACTCCATTACCAACAAGATTCATAACACCTTCTCTGAAAATACCAGATGGAATGGTGTGTAGAACGTGTTTTATACCTTCAAATTCCAAGGTGTGACCAGCATTCGGTCCGCCTTGAAATCGAGCGATAATATCATATTTTGGAGTTAGTACATCGACGATTTTCCCTTTTCCCTCGTCTCCCCATTGTAAACCTAATAGTACGTCCACTTTCATTTGTTAATTCTTAAAATGATTTATTGCTTCTGAAACCGTTGCATAAATAGAGAAGATCTCTGTTATTTTCGCGATTTCAAATATTGTTTTTACGTTTCCCGTAATGGATGTTAACACTAAATCTCGGTTAATAATTCGAGAACGTGTCAGTGAGCGAATGATGAAATTTATTCCTGAAGAATTGATATGTGTCAATTGTCCAAAATCAAAGATTAAATTCATGGCATTCGGCTCGTTTAAAGCGCTTATCTCTTTTTGTAGCAAAACTAAATTCTCGTCTGAAACAATCTTTCCTATAAAAGAAACAATAGAAATTCCATTGTTGGAAGATATGTTGAATTCGAGCGACATTATTTAGGATTTGGTGTCCGTATTTTTAACACCATAAAAATAGAGTGAGTGGTGTTGAATTGTAACGCCAAAAACTTCTTCTATTGTTGATTTGATGTTTTGTATGCGCGGATCACAAAATTCAATTACTTCACCGGTATCGGTAATAATAACATGGTCGTGCTGTTTGGAACCATGCGATTTTTCGAATTGTGCAATGTTTTTACCGAATTGATGTTTTCGTACCAGATTACAGGCTAACAATAACTCTATTGTATTGTAAAGTGTGGCGCGTGAAACTCTGTAGTTTTGATTTTTCATCTTAACATATAAAGATTCAATATCAAAATGTCCTTGGTAATTATAAATTTCTGCGAGTATGGCAAAGCGCTCAGGTGTTTTTCGGTGCCCGTTCTGCTCCAAATAAGCGGAGAATATATTTTTTACTGTTGTCTGTAAATCCTGACTCGACATGTTCTTATCGGTAAACAACAAAGCTAGACATTATTTTGATATTTAATCGAAAGATAGTAGCTGTTTTACATTCGTTTTTCAACAATTCAATTCCATTCCGTTGATAACTTTCCTTTTTTATTTTTAATGAAAAGTAAAAGTACAATTCATAGCATTTTTACTAACTTGCCCAAGTTTTAAATTGAAATGCATGCATGTATTGCCAAAACAAATTTCCAAATCGCTTTGGGTAATTTTTATTCTTTTCGCTCTATTGGTTGTTTTTAGAACGAATTCTATCGATAAAAAGGAGATTTCCTGGGATGTTTTCGGCTATTACTTACCTTTGGTTGCAACATTTCAGCAAGACGATGCACTTTTGAACGATCGTTCTTGGGTAGAAGAATTAAACATTGAAAAACAATTAAGCGGAACAGTTTACCAAATTTCTAGTAATGACGAAGGTAAACCAATGTATTTTTTCTTGTTTGGGATGTCTTACTTCTATGCGGTTTTCTATTTTATCGGAGATCTAATTGCTGCTTGGACTGGCTACGCTACAGATGGTTTTTCTCTTCCTTATCAACTTTCTTTGGTATACGGCTGCATGATCTATACCTTAATTGGTTTGCTCTATTTTCGAAAAATTTTGCGTGAATTTTTTAGTGAAAATATAACTTCGATTGTACTTCTTTTGATTGTTCTTGGAACAAATTATGCACACCACATGAGTTTAAAGAATTTGGAAACCGTCAATGTGCTGTTTATGTTAGCAACTATTCTAATCTGGAGCACAATCCAATGGCACAAAACATTTCAATTTAAGAACTTGATTTGGATTGGTTTGAGTGTTGCTTTAATGGCACTGGTCAAACCAAGTGAAATTCTTTTCCTTTTGCTACCAATGCTGTGGAATGTTACAAATAAAGAGACGTTCAAGGAGAAATCAAAACGGATTAGCGCACACAAAGTCCAATTTTTAGTTGTTATTCTTTGTTGCTTTCTACTCGCTTTTCCGCAATTGTATTATTGGCATTTAAAAACAGGATCATGGATTTACGACACGTACAAAAATCCTGGAGTAGGTTTGGATATTTTCTCCCCCCACATTTATAATTCGCTCTTTAGTTACCGAAAAGGTTGGCTGGTTTATACTCCACTAATGCTTTTTGCACTTACTGGACTTTATTTTGTCTACAAAAACAACAAGAAGATATTCCCAGCAGTTGCAATTAGTTTATTTGTTTCCAGTTATATTGTTTTTAGTTGGACAGAATGGTGGTATGGAGCTGGTTTTTCCAATCGACCAATGTTGACATATTATCCTTTACTTGCAATAGGATTGGGCTATTTTTTAAAGGAATTATTAAAATGGAATCGGGTAATTCAATTCTCAATTGGTTTTTGTATGCTGTTTTTTGTCTTCCTGAATCAATTCCAATGGTGGCAAATGCGAAATTATATTCTAGATCCATATCGCACTGCCAAAGCGTATTATTGGGCAACTTTTTTAAAGACAGAAGTTACGCCGAAACAACAAGAATTGCTATTGGTTAATAGGGATTTCACTGGAAATAATGAGTTTACAGACAAGCAAAAATATACCTGTAAAACCCTTGTTAACGACCTTTTCCCCAAGTTAAAAGGTGGTAGCTTTTATTCTCCTTCCGAGGAAGAATTTGGTTATTCTCATAAAGTTCCCTTCTCGGAATTGGCTAAAAAAGACCACGCTTGGATTGAATTGCGATTTGATTATAAATGCACTAGTACTGAACAGCCAATTTTGGTTGCTTTTTGTATGGATCGTAAAAATGGCGCGTATGGCTACACAACTTTTGAATTGGAGCAAGATTCATTGAACTGGAAAAGTAAAACAATCCATTTCCTTACGCCTGAAATCCGCAGTAAAAGCGACATTTTAAAAATCGATTTCTGGAAGCGAAGTCCGGCAAATCTTTGGATAGATAACTTAAAAATTGTGGTTTACGAAAAAAAGTAAGATTAAGTATTCTTTTCAATGAAATCAATCAAAGAATGAATTACTTTAATATGTATTTCTTGCGCCCTGTCTGCGTATTCAGAATATGGAGCGCGAATTTCAACGTCGCATTGACCCGCCATTTTTCCGCCGGTTTTCCCCGTTAATCCAACAATAAACATTCCCTTTTCTTTAGCTGTTTTTATGGCTTCTAGAACATTTTCTGAATTGCCGGAGGTAGAAATTGCCAATAAAACATCGCCATTATTTCCTAATGCTTCCAAATAGCGCGAAAAAACAAAAGAATAACCAAAATCATTTGCAACACAACTAATATGACTCGGATCAGAGATGGAAAGTGCAGGAAGTGCTTTTCGGTTTTCTTTGTAGCGACCAGAAAGTTCCTCCGCAAAATGCATCGCATCGCACATGGAACCGCCGTTTCCACAACTGATTATTTTTCCACCATTACGAAGTGATGTAGCCATTAATTTTCCTGCTGTTTCAATCAATAAATGATTTTCAGAAGTGTTGAATTTGTTCAAAATTTCAATTGCCTCGGAAAAATGGTCTGCTATTTGTTTTGTGCTCATTTGTGTGAATTTCATCAAAAATAAATAAAATCAATGCGACTTGGTGAAATTCATTCAAACTTCTTATATTTGAATCCGG
>CAIYXD010000110.1 GCA_903930085.1 uncultured Flavobacteriia bacterium | reverse complement strand
TCGGAAACAGAAAAGCAAAAAGTAAAAGGAACGAAAATTCTTGTCGTCAATGCCTTGCACCGTTCCGAGCACATTTCACATTTTAATTTGGACGAAGCGTTGGTTTTTATTGCGGAAATTAAGCCGGAAACAGCCTATTTAACCCATATTTCACATTTATTTGGAAAACACCAAGATATTCAAAAGGAACTTCCTCCAAATGTTTTCCTTGCCTATGATGGTATGACGCTAGAATTTTAACCTTTAAATTAAAAGAATTGAAACAAGTACCAAAATGGAAATTTGCAGTGATGGTTTGGATTGCAATTTTCCCGAGTATTACCTTTTTACAAATACTGATTGGTAAACAGTTATTGGAGTTGCCGATTCCTTTGCGTTCGTTAATTTTAACGGTGATTCTTGTGCCATTAATGGTATTCGTTTTGCTTCCAATTTTAAGAAAATTTTTAGGTTCTTGGCTGAATAAGTAGTTTCAATAGTTGGAAGAAAGTACTTTTTAGTTCCATTTCTACTTTCATTGAAAGTTAGCTGCGATTCGTTTAAAATACGTCTTTACTCGCTTAAAAAGGGCCTTTCAGCGTTCTAGGGCGTTCATTTCATGTCGTATTAGCTTTAGTTTTATCCAATAAAACATAAAATGAAGCACATGAAAAAAGCAGAACAACCTAGAATGTATGAAAATCCGCTCTTGGAAATTTTATCGATCAGCGGACCTAAAATGATGGTGACTTTTCACGTACTGATCAGTAGTTCGAGCTTAATCTATGGCTATAGTTTGCTTGGAACTTCGGCAACTGGAATAATGCTAATAGGATTTTTTATTGCAGGATTTGCGAGTTGGAGTTTGGCGGAGTATATTTTACACCGGCATCTTTTTCATTACGAAAGCAATAATAAATTCGTTAAAGCATTCCATTTTGCGATGCATGGTTACCACCATGAAAATCCAAACGATGTGAACCGTTTGTTTATGCCTCCAGTTCCTGCATTCTTGTTTTTAGCTATATTTTTTCTGCTATTTTATGTCGTGCTCGGAAATTACGCGTGGTTTTTTCTGCCAGGATTTGAAATAGGGTATTTGCTCTATTCCTTTGTTCATTATAGTATTCATAAGCATTCCGCGCCCAAACCATTGCAAAAACTATGGCATCACCACATTATTCACCATTACAAAGAACCGGAAAAAGCGTACGGTGTTTCTTCTAGAGTTTGGGATCGGATTTTTCAAACCATGCCGGAAGCAGAAAAATAAGGTTTAAGTTCGCCTATTTTTTCAAGCGCATACCAATTACATTCGGTAATTTCCAGAAATGATCGTTGTCATCGTTTGGATAGGTTTGCGAAACATAACTGCCTATTTTTTCGATTATGGTATCGCCAACTTTAACATATAAGCTTGTTTCGGGTCCGCCTTCGATGTAGATTGCGTTCGTTAATTTAAACGGAAAAGATTGAATAAACGCAATCATTTCATTGTGTGTATAGGGCGAGCGACTGAAAATATAGTAAATGTTACCTTTAGCGTCTAGCGCGGCAACGAGCATGCTGCAAGATTGATTTTTCTTGTTCCAACTGAGCGCATTTCCATTGCAATCGATCATCCGCATACCTTGCGCGTAGCTATTGTAGTTGTTTTTTACTTTTTCCCATGGCGAACATTTCAAATCCAAAATGGTGAAAGCGGATTGTAAAGAATCCATTGGATTCAGAGCTATCATGGAGTTGTAACCGGCATTGAAAACGGAATTATTGAAATGGCCATAGTTTTTCATGTAACCACGGTGGATTAATCCATTCGCTAGTTCATACATTCCGGCATTTACAACTACGTTTAAATCAAAGGTATCCGCCCATTTATCTGCAGTGAAGGTTTGATTTTGGAATTCCGTCGCAGTAAACAGAAAGAAATCAAACTTTCGGGGATCAATTTTCAAGATGGTCAGTTTCGAATCGTTGATTTTTGACATTTTTGGCGCATCATTTTCACACAATTCGATACCTTCACTCAATTTTTTCCATTCGAATTTTTTTGGATTGCGCTCCGGAATTGAATCTATCGCAGGCGTTTGTGAGCAAGAGCTTAATGCAACAAACAGCAAAAAGGATGTAAAAAAGTATTTTCTATCGTTTTTCATTCCAGTCAAATTTTTCTGTTTCAAAGGGGAAAATATCAAATAATTCACCAGAATAATAAAACTGGTAGGCAATCGCGCCAAAAGAATACGGTTTTTCGTTGATTTTTATCGTTGAACCACCAACTTTAGGGTTGCTTTTCGGTTCAGATTGTGGAAATCCAACATTGAATAAAGTTGCCAATATTTCTGGACGATTGTCAATTGGAAACCCAGCTTTTTCCCACTGTTTTTTAACCTGTTTCAAGAAAACAGCAGCATACATATAAGAGTAAAAGTGGTTTCGGAACGAAGTTAAGCGATCAATTCGTTCTTTTTGAATATCGGAAGTGCGGAAATCCAGCAGATTTTCATATTCTTTACCCAAATAATATGCGCTCCCGGAATCTTTCAGTAATTGCTCGATTTTTTGTGCGGTATGTTCCTTGATTCCTGTGACGCCGAAAGAAAATTGCGATTCTACGGATAATACTTTCAAGGGCCCTATCCATTTTTTATACGCTTCCCGATTGGAGTTGAACAGGCGAATTTGTTCACCAACGAGACACGAAACAATCAGCCGCGCTTCAACGCCAGTTTGATTAGCAACCGAATCGATCAGCTGTTTGTCCTTTACAACTGCTTCTTTAAATGTTTGCCATTCGAGGATATTCATCCATTCGTAGACGCTTTCCTGCTTGTGATTTCGATTTCGGTATTTTTTTAAATTGTTGTATTTGCGCACCGCTAGGCAGTAGGATTTATCTTTCTTTAAATTCAAATCCACCGCATCCAGCATGCGCAAAACTTCCGTTTCATTGGCGCTTTTCTGGTAAGCGTGTAAAATATATTCTGCGTTTTTTGGGTAATGGTTATTTAATATCAAAATACGCTGCAGCGCTTCATGCTCTTTGAAAAGGGTCGCCGATGTATCTTTTTGAAAGGATTGGTTGTATTTATCTTTTATTTCGTCAAAATAGCGGTTATTCGAGTCAACACTGCCGGAATCATTGGTTAAACGAAATTTAATCGCCACATAGGAAGCAGTTAAAAAAAGTCCGATAAGCGCAAAACCAACAAGAAAAGTGTAAAAGGGAAATTTGAACCACCGACTTCGGAAAAATTGTTTCACAGTTTATAATTTGAAATTCCGTGCGAAAATACTGAAACAATTCGGCATTTTGATTTTGTCTTACCCACAAATCAAGGCGTTTTCCCACCGAGAAGCGGAATACATAGTAGGGAAGGTGCCGTGATTTTCCTTTCGCATCGAAAAAATCCGAATGCAACATTTTATATTACGTGCTGGAAAAATTGAAATTCCCGAATTCTATTATCTTTGTCTTAAATAAAAAAAGATCATGGCAAATAATTTATTGAAAGGAAAACGAGGAATTATTTTTGGCGCATTGAATAGTCAGTCAATTGCATGGCACATTGCCGAAAAAGCACACGAACAAGGTGCACAATTCGTTTTGACAAATGCTCCAATCGCAATGCGAATGGGGGAGATTAATCAATTGGCGGAAAAGACAGGTTCTAAGATTATTCCTGCAGACGCAACAAATGTGGAAGAACTAGAGAATTTAATTTCTCAGTCCATGGAAATTTTAGGCGGAAAAATTGATTTTATACTCCATTCTATCGGTATGTCGGTGAATGTTAGAAAAGGAAATCATTACACAGACGAAAATTACGATTATACCATGAAAGGATTGGATGTTTCCGCCCTTTCTTTCCATAAAGTAATGCAATCCGCGAAGAAGTTGGATGCAATGAACGAGTGGGGCTCTATTGTAGCTTTGACGTATATTGCAGCGCAACGTGTTTTTCCGGATTACAACGACATGGCGGATAACAAAGCATATTTGGAATCTATCGCACGCAGTTTTGGTTACCATTTTGGTGTAGATAAAAAAGTGCGCGTGAACACCATTTCTCAGTCTCCAACCATGACAACTGCCGGAAGTGGCGTGAAAGGTTTTAGCGAGTTTATAAATTTCTCTGAAAAAATGTCTCCACTTGGAAATGCGGATGCAGCAGCGTGTGCAGATTATTGCATTACCTTATTCTCAGATTTAACACGATACGTTACGATGCAAAATCTTTTCCACGATGGTGGTTTCTCCAACACCGGAGTTACAACTGCCGTAATCGAGAAATTTGCAGAATAATTAAACTAATTTTCTTACCACCGATTTCAGGATGTTTGGGTTTTTCCTGAAATTTTGGAATCGGTTTTTTTTT
>CAIYXD010000109.1 GCA_903930085.1 uncultured Flavobacteriia bacterium | reverse complement strand
CAGAAGTTTCAGTATTAGACATACGTTTATTTTAGTTTGGACGAATATACTATTTTTTCTTTTAAGAAGATTAAATCAAATCAAGTGTTTCCTCAATTGTTTTGGGAGCATATCCTAATCTATTTTTGGCCTTTGTCAAATCAAAACCAGTTTTAGGAGGCCGATTTGCAGGGTGATTCAATTCGGAACTTTTTGACTTTTTCAAGCTGTCTGTCGGCAAATTATAGTATTCTGCAATTCTTCGCACGAGTGCATAAATCGACATTGTTTCGGGTCCGGAGATATGAAAAATCCCTCTTTCCTCTCGTTGCGCAATTTCCAAACATGCCCAAGCAAGATCATCTGCCCAAGTTGGTGAACGAAATTGATCGTCAACAATGGTTAATGTCTCACCTTTTTGCAGCGCGCTTTTTGCCCAACAAACAATATTAGTTCTCGATAAATTTTCTCCAACTCCGTATACGATGATGGTTCTGACAATCGACCAATTCGTATAATTATCCATTAAAAGTAACTTCTCCGCCTGCACTTTTGAATCGGCATAAACACTAAGCGGATTAACGTTGTCTTCCTCAGAATAATTTCCTTTTTCGCCATCAAAAACAAAGTCAGTGGAAAGTAATTGAAAATGTGCATTCACTTCCTTCGCCGCAGAAAAAAGGTATTCCACAGCTAATATATTAACAGTTCTGCACGCTTCTGGATTTAGTTCACATTGGTCCACATTTGTCATCGCTGCTGTATGCAGAATATGGGTAGGATTATACCTTTTGATACACTCCATGACTTCGGATCTATTTGTAATATCCAAGGCACAATAATTTTGTTCTGGGCAGTTACTATTCCTGTTTTCTCCGATAGAGGTCGCAAAGAATGGAATAGCGTGTTTTATGGCTTGTGCAACAATTTTTTGCCCTAATAATCCGTTGGATCCGGTAACAAGTATTTTCATTTTAATTGATATTTACTATTTATTTATCCTTCAACATGCGCGGCAAGTAAATTTCCAGCTAAGCCTTTACAACTCCAAGTCTCTACAATTCCCAAATTGAATTCCTTCTTTTTCGTTGAAATTTAAAGTAATGTTTATGTTCTAAAATCCACGCCATTATCAAATAGATAATCAAAGGTGAACCAAAAGTAAGAAAGGAAGCATAAATAAATCCTAATCTTACTTTAGAGATATTGATTCCAAGTTTTCTTGCCCACCACCTGCAAACTCCGAAGGGTCGCATTTCAAAGAAAAATATGATTTTTTGAATTGTTCTCATTTACTTAACAGTTGAATTCCAATATCACAAGACAGACATTTTTTTCTAGTACAAAATTCGTTAAAAATCTCCAAAAAAGCTTGAGATTCGGCAGCATTATTTGCGCAAACATTAAACTTCTTCCATTTATCTAAAATCGAATTTTGCTCAGAGGGCAGTAAACGCAAAATTTCCATTGATTTTTCAACAAGTTGCTCCTCCGAACTTTCTTGTCCATACCAAAATAGAAAAGGCACAAAGCAATTGATAATTATCTGTTCTTTAAAGGATTTAGTAAGGCTTGGCACTTTTTCAAATTCGCCTTTTACCTCTACAATTCGCGACAAAAGCACCATCCAATGTTCTAAAAGCTGCTCTTTTGAAAGATACAGAAAACTTGTTTCGAAATCAAATTCCCTAACAATGGCTGAAAATTGCTGAATACGGACCACTGGTGAATTTCCAGGACGTGTACCACAGAATTTCCACGAACTTCTATTTACTATTCCATTAGATGCAGCGGATTTTACCGTTTTAGAAAAATCACTGGTAAACATGCCACTTGCATACTGAACAAGCGCGTGTTGTTGTTTTTTGTTTTGTTTTTTCAAGAGAGAAAGTGGAAGCCGCTGCGTTAATTCTTCAAAGGGTAATTGGTTTATTTTTGTTCCAAAAGCACGTGCAAGAAGAAAATAAAGAACTTGATTTGCATCTTTTGAACCTGTGAGCAGCGACAAGTTTTCGGTTTTTCTACTCAGTCGCTGGAAGAGTGCCTTTTCTTGCAAAGAAATAAGATAAATAGACTGCACGTTTCGAAGTTGGGTACCACACAAAATAGTGTGTTTATTCTTGAATAAACCAGCATACGTATGAAAATGATGTAAATCGATTATTGGTTTTAATTCCAACGTTGGTATAGCGCTACCATTTAGTAAGACATTTCCGTTTTCTTCATATACAACGTGTAGAATAACCGTTTCATATGCTATATCAGTATGGTGATTATGTAAAAACCAATCTTTGGAACGAACATGGAGTTCGACATTTCCAACCCAAAGTAAACCATCAATTTCTACTTTTGCATTGAGAAAATCTGGACCACTTTCATATGCGTTATAGTCGCCTTGGTATACTATTTTAAAATTTTCGCCAGTTGTAAGTTTCATTTTATGGAATGGTATTAATTTAAATTTCCATAAATAGTGCAGGTATATTTCCTTCATTTGTATTGGTTAGGTACATGAAGATACAAAAAAAGCGCTGAATAAAATCAGCGCTTTTCAACTATTTCTAGTTTATTTCTTAAGGGTACTTAACAAATTTCAAATAATCCAGATTTGCTGGCGGAGCCGTCGCAGGATTAAAGTCCATACTAAGTATTTTACCTTCTGTACGTCTATTATACTGATGAAGCATATCAAATACCACTTTATTCGAACTAAAGCTATTAATGTACGCTTCTGTTAAGACAATTGTTTCGACACCTTTCATGTCATTTGGTTGAGAAGCTAAAAACGCATCTCCTTTTTTCCAAATTGTTCTAGGCTCCAATTCACCTTTTCCAACTGGTTTGATTCTTCTTGGATCTAATCCTTTTGTTTCAACCAAATACTTATAGCAAGCTTTAGCTCTGTTTTCAGATAATTTCTGGTTCGCATCATCTTTACCTCTTGAATCTGTATGCGAACTTAATTCTAGAACCATTCCTGGGTATTCATTCAACAGATTGTAAACGAATAAAAGTGAATCAGGAGAATTAATGGTAGAATCGACTAACAGTGTCCATTGGTTGAAAGGATAACGCACCTCCGGTAATCGAATGATTTTCTTTGGTAACAATGCCATTTCGATGATAAAATTCTGATCGTAATTTAATCCTACAGTTGTAAACTGAGATCCTTTTTTGTCTTCGTGGTAACCTTCTTTGGAAATTGAAATTGTGTAGGATGTTTCCTCTTTCACATACCTAACATTATCCGGCTTTTTATCCCAGAAAACAGATCCTGATTTGTTTGTGAAACCTTCCCACGTAGTATTATCAGAACCTTTCACGACAACTTTAACATCTTGTATTTTCTTTGCTTTATCGCCAAGTTCAGAAACAATAACTTTTAAGTCGAAAAGATTTGGAGGCAACTCGTACATGTAAATATCTGGGTTGAACTTTCCATTTGGGTCTTTTCTTTCAGATGTGAAATATCCTTTTTTCTCAGACAATTCATATAAACCATAATCGTTATTCTCAGAGTTTATTGGAAACCCAAGGTTTGTAGGGTTTTCCCACTTCATCTGATCACCAACTTTTGTCGCTTTAACGATATCCAAACCGCCAAGACCAATTATACCATCTGTTGCGTAAAATAAACTACCATCTTTTCCAAATGTCGGGAATAACTCGTTACCTGCAGTATTTACTTCCGGACCCATATTTTTTGGTTCTTTCCACGTTTTGTTCTTTTTGTCATAGGTTGTGAACCACAAATCACGGCCACCAAAACCACCTGGCATATCGGAAGCAAAAATCAAGAAATTTCCATCATCTGAAGCACAAGGATGACCAAGAGAAATAGAATCATTTGACTTCAGATTAAGTTTTTCTGGAGCATCCCAACCATCTTTACCTTTCATTTCAGCTGTCCAAATATCACATCCAAGATTCATTTTCTTCTCGTTTGGACAACGTGTAAAGAACATTGTTTTTCCTCTTCCGTCAAATGCTACAGAACCTTCATGCGCTTCTGTATTGATCAAACCGGATACATCCGCTAATTTTGGTTCTCCCCAGTTTCCTTTTTTATCCACTTCACTCACCCAAATATCCATGTATTTTTGACAAGATATTGGATCTGTTTCGTTTCCTGTACTTCCTGATCGACTGGAAACGAAATACAATTTTGTTTCCTTTCTATCTGCAAACATTGGAGACATGTCGAATTCCTTTTTATTTATTGCAGTTTGGTTCGTGACAACGTGACGGGATTTATTTGCTACAAAACTCTTAGAATCCTTGCACGATTTAATCCCAACATCAGCTCTTGTATCCTTTGGAACCAAAGATTTGAATGCTTCATAACTTTTTTGAGCTTTTTCAAAATTACCCATCATTCTTAGCATTTCTGCGTTGTAATAATGTATTTCTGGAATAACTTCTTGGTAGTCCAATAATAAGGCGCGATCGTACCACTCATTTGCATCTCTGAAACGATCTGTAAATCTATAGCATTCTGCAGTTTTAAAAGCCATTCCTGCTTTCTGCATTTTAGCTTGGTTGCCTTTTCGAGTTAGCTTCGTATATGCCAAGGCACATTTATCAGCTCCTTCACAATATTTTTCACTGGCAAAGTAATTTTCTGCTTCTAGAACGTATTTGTTTTGGGCAAAAGATAGCCAAGAAAGACTAATAAAAACAAGAGGTAAAACTAATTTGTAGTACATATAATCGTTTTTCAATTGATATTTAAAGTAACGAAGAAAGCAAATAATTATTGATTAACAACTATTCCAATTAAAAAAACTTTAATCTTCTTTCCCCATGGATGGTAAAAATAAAGAAACTTCTTGAAACTTTACGAAAAATACGGCTGCAACTTTATGGAATTATTAACAACAGATTAAGCGCTT
>CAIYXD010000108.1 GCA_903930085.1 uncultured Flavobacteriia bacterium | reverse complement strand
TCCTACATCACCGATACGGTAAATAGAGAAAACCTTCACGGCATTTTTCACTGGAAGATATCTGTCCCGATAAAATGTAATTAACATAAAAGAGGAAATCCCTAAAATTTCCCAGCCGATGAACATGGTTTCAAGATTACCAGAAAAAATAACGATATTGAATCCTAGGTAAAAGAATAAAATCACGTTAAAGAAACGTTTGTATCCCTCTTCTCTGTGCAGGTAATAGCGGCTGTAAATGGTGATAATAAAAGTTAAAATTGCACCAACAAGTAAATATGTTGCAGTAATCCTATCGAAATAAAAATCTACGTAGAAATCGTAGTCCTTTGCTTTGAAGATAGAAAACTCCTTCACATTAATTACTTTCGCTTTGTTGAACAGC
The DNA here is from genome assembly GCA_903930085.1 of uncultured Flavobacteriia bacterium. Lineage (GTDB taxonomy): Bacteria > Bacteroidota > Bacteroidia > Flavobacteriales_D > Crocinitomicaceae > M0103. The sequence goes on along the minus strand of CAIYXD010000108.1, from coordinate 13,157 downwards.
CAAAAGGAAATAAAACCAATTGCAGAAAATAATTGAATGCCAACTGTTGTAAAGGAAATCCACGATAGCAGATTCTCTTTTCGCTTCGGAATAATTAGACTTACCAGAAATCCAATTAACGGAAGCACTATAAATACATTAATGAACCATTCCATAATTCGCATCTTTTAAAATATAAACAGGTAAATTATCATGGGTTGATTCAATCCATTTTTCCAAATCTGAAACTTCAGGAAGTTTTGCAATCAAAGGGAAATATGGAATAAATTTTTCTTCTGAAAAAACATAGATTTCCTTTGTTTCGGGATTGACGGCTGCGAGTTTTACCCAATCGTTTTTGAACCATTCATAGGTAGAAGGATTTCGAAGGAGTGTTTTCAATACAACGTCCGGGAAATGTTCCACAACAACGAGAAGTCGCAAAGGATCGTGCACTTCAATCATTTGACTGGGTAATCCAGTTCTGAGATCACCGTCGATTCCATTTGCAACGCCCAATAATCCCATCACATTGTGTGGCAATTTTGTTCCAGCGCCAAGTTTATTGTTATCTACTCTAGAAAAATAATATTCTAGATTGATTCCGCCACAAACAGGAGCTACAGCATTTAGAATTGTCAATAAGTAATTACCTTCCAAATCCGAAGCATAATCAAACGAATTAAGAAAAGATCTCCGATCAAGAAATACATTTTTCGAGAAATTTCTTCTTCCTACTATCGCAAGTGCATTCGTTGCATGGTTTAATTCTGGTCGCGGTTCAAATAACGAAACCGTTCTAAGTTTTACCTTTTTATGAATCTTCTCAGCAGATTTTTTTGAATTAATCAACACAAAACGCCGAGAACGCTCTTTCGCATTTAAAGTTAGAGCCGTCTCAAATTTTTGAGCATTTAAAAGATGGTTTTCAAAATTACTATCCGAAAGCACTTTTAGATCGTAGTATACCATCTCGTCGCGCGAAGTATCGTGCAATCCGCCAATAAACTGCGTTGCAACAGGAATTTCCAATCCGCGACTTTTTAAAATCTCGCGCACTTTGGGGTGATTTCCCATGTGAGAAACAACGCGAGCATTTACAGATCCTGGTCGACCGGAACATGCGCCACAATCGTATCCTGCATAATGCGTATTATTTGCGCTACTCGCTCCGTGGCCAACAACATAAATCAAAGGTGCAAAATCAGTAATCAAACCGATACTTCTCAGCAATCCTTCCACTCGATTTGCCATTTCTTCGATTGTGAAACCAATTTGCAATCCAGCTTCGTTCACTTCCCCGTTTGAATTCTCAATAGACAAAATGGAATGTTTATCCATGTGTCGAAAAGAAGTTACCGATGCAGCATTTAATGTAGGTTTAAATACAGCGAAAAACAAACGCAAAGCAGACCAAAATCCTAAAGTATGCGTTAATATCCAGCCAGCCAATAAACCATGAGAATGTTTTTCGAAGTGGAAATCTGTTTTCGCCTGATTTGTATTTCCTACTTCCTTAATGAGGTGTTTTGGCATCATTGGGGCTGGACAAACTTTAGTGTAAAAATTACTTTTTTCGGGCTGGAAATAAAATTCCACATTAAAAAATCCTGCTGTACCAAATGTTTGACACGCTTCATCCTCGTGTTCAATATACCTTCGGATAGAACATTCGCGGTCGTCGATACAAAATAGCGCCTGAAAAGTTGGATTTTTCGTTTGCTTTAAAACATCGGTTGGATATTGCAGACCTTTCAAAACCTGATCAAAATAAGTCCATTCGAAAGCTTCCTGCCAAATTTGTTTTACAACAGTGGATTCTCTCCGTTCAACTGGAGCAAAAAGTTGTTCCGGTAGCGTCTCCAGTTTTAAACCTAAAGGCGACCAAATTGTCCCGAAATAATCATCCAAAGCATCAATTTCCAGCAGGAGCTCAAACGTAATCAACTCCTCCAATGTTATCTTTTTCGAATCGATTAGAGCGGATGGATTTGCTTCAATAACCGCGATAATTCCAGACCATCCTGGATGTGCAAATTGCTGATCAAAAATATATTGTTCATAGAGATTCCTATCTCCGACAACGATTTTGAGGAGGCTTTCCAAGTTGAAGTTTTCGTTTATTAGAAAATCCTTCACCCGAGTCGTTTTAAAAAAGCTAACTAAGCTATTTCGCTCCAATTCTTTTATCGATTGAAGAAAGCCTAATTCACTTGTAGGAAAATTCCAAATGGAAATCCCTTGATCCAGGTAACTTCCAATAATTCGAAATAAAATAGGATGTACCAAAGAATCCAAATCAATCTTGTAAAAAGATTTCCAATTTGCTCTTAACAGGCCAATTCTTGGGATTTCTTCTTCAAGATAAAGCTGTTTGATTAGTTTATCCTTCCAAATTTGATTCGGAAATTCTTTTTCTGCTAAAATTCTATCTATAACCGCTTCGTCTATTTTACCTTCCTTAAATAACGTACGATACGCATCAATTGAAAGAAAAACTTGGTAGCCGAAAATTTCATGTGCTTCATTTATCCCATCAAAAAAAGGTGATTTTTGAAAAGCATGCAATGTATTATGGTGAATAAAATCTTTTAAAGGTGCCTGCGCAGGCAGATAGTGTTTTAATTCTTCTAATGTATGTAGAACATTAAAATCGTTACTTTTTATGTGCATCGTATCATTGATTCTATTTGAAACAACTCGTTTTAACTACAAAAAATTAATTAGAAATTGTCTTAATTCAGGAAAGAACAAGACACGTCGATTAACTCTTGAATTTGATTACGTAGCGTGTTAGCTACTCACCAACTATCTGATAAACAATCAGATAAAATAACGAATCAAATTTTAATAGAACGAATCAATAACCAAAGAGGAATCTTTGAGGCCGATAAAAAATAATAAGAATAATAATCGTTGCTACATTCTTGTGAAAATAAAGCGGCATGTGAAAAAGTAAAATCAAAAGATAAATCCTCAAAGAAATCACTTTCTTCATAAGGATCTTTCTCAAGAACAAAAGAAACAATTGGGATAGATAATGCATCCGAGAACTGAAGTTCTTCTTTTGTTTTCTTTTTTAATTGAATGGTGGCATTGCTGTTCGACTCAGAAATGGAAGAAAAAACAAGATTGCTACTCATTAAGAGTACTGTTAAAAAACAGAATATTTTAGCAATTATAACCTTCATTTAACGCAATTAATTGCACAAATTTGAGGATTAAAAATGAAACGCTGTTGGTTTATTTTAAAAATTTGTATTAATTACATCCAGGCACCATTAAAATTCATTTGTTTTTTACCTTTGCGCATCTGAATTTTAAACGGCATTATTTTATGCACTATGGCACAAACAAGAATCGTAAAATTACTTCTACCCTATTTGTTTTTAGTTAGCGTTCTATTTTTTTCTTACCACTATTTTTTGAAGGATTTTTATTGGAATAACGTAAAACAAACCTTGAAAATTGATTCATCCTTATCGAATCAAGCGGTAAAACTTCAGAAACACGCCCCACAAAACAACATCCAGGCATTGGAAATTGAAATAAAAGGCACATCAAAGGAAAATATCACTGTTCTTTTTGGCACTTCGAAGCAACACATAATATGGCAAATATCTTTAAAAAAAGGGGAAATCGATTTTTCTAATAGCATTGACTGGTCTTCGGATTCCTGCTTTATTACGATTCAAACTAGAGATGCTAAAAGTTCAAACCTAACGTTAGATTACCAGTTTATTGGAAAAAATTAACACGAAAAAAACTATTTAAAACGTAATAATTTAGCTTATACGCTCCAAATAGCTTATATTTAAGTTATGAAAATTTCCAACTTTACAGAAAGCCTAATCCTGTTTTTTGGTGTCGTTTTGGCACTAGCCTTTGGAAAAGAACTTTTATTACCGTTTTTAATTGCACTGCTAATCTATTTTCTGATTCGTTCCTTTCGTCGTTTTTTCGATAGAATTAAATTCATCAAAAACCATGTTCCTGCATGGCTAAAAAATTCAATTGCGGCTATCATCATATTTCTGATTATTGGCTTGTTAGTAGATCTTTTAATCATTAATAGTCAGAACTTAGGCAGCTCCTTTGAGAATTATGTTCCCAAAATCGATAAAATTCTTGCACAGCTCCAAGAATTAATTGGCGAAACATTAACACAAAAACTTGGGGAAGCACTAAAAAGTATTAATATTTCTTCTTTATTACGACCTATTATTGATTCTTTAACCGGCATTTTTGGAAATTTTACGATGGTACCATTTTACCTTTTATTTTTATTTATAGAAGAAATGGCATTCAAAAATAAGTTACTTCTGCTATTTTCAAAACCGGAAGAATTAAAAGAAACCAAGATTTTGCTACGAAATATTGAGACTTCGATAACCCATTATATCGGACTAAAAACGTTCGTTAGCTTCCTCACTTCGATAATTAGCTTTTTGGCATTCTCATACTTTGGTCTAGATTCGCCTGTTTTATGGGCATTTCTTGTCTTTATTTTGAATTTTATTCCAATAATAGGATCGTTGGTTGGTGTTTTATTACCAAGTCTTTTTGCAATGATTCAATTTGGGGAAATAAACGCGCCAATCGTATTATTCGTATTTTTGTCGTTAATACAAATGCTGATTGACAATGTTTTGGAACCAAAAATTATGGGAGGCTCTTTGAACATTAGTCCACTCGTTGCGCTCTTCTCACTTTCTTTCTGGGGAACAATTTGGGGAGTAATGGGAATGCTGTTAAGTGTGCCGATAACGGTAATTTTGATTATCCTTTTGGCACATTTTCCGCGAACAAAAAATATTGCAATCCTATTATCAAATAACGGAAAAGTTTAAACCATGAATGAATTATTTACTACGCTTCGACTAGAAATCATTGAAACAATAGTTTTAATTGTCGCTATGATTAGTGTAAAACTAGCTACCACAAAAGCGATCAAGCGTATTCTAACTAGTCTAGAATTTGATTTGCAACGCAAAAGAATTTCTCAAAAAATAGTTAACTTATTTATCCTATTGGTTGGCGGAATCGTTTTAGCGGGAATTTGGAACATCGACAGAAAGGAATTGTTTGTTTTCTTCACCTCTGTGTTGACAATTATAGGAATAGCCTTTTTTGCACAATGGTCAATTTTGTCAAATATCACAGCCAGCTTGATTTTGTTTTTCAACCATCCGCTTAGAATTGGACAATTCATTCAAGTTTTTGATAAAGATTATATGGTGGAAGGAAAGTTAGAAGACATCTCCTTTTTCTTCATGCACGTTCGAACGAAAGAAAATCAAATTGTAACAATACCTAACAATTTGGTATTGCAGCGCACCATTTTAATGAAAATGGAAACATCCAAGGAAGATATTACAACTGAACTTTAAGTTTAAGCAATTCTGATTTACCGCCATCGCTATCCGTTACGACGAGGCAGCGAAAAGAATTTTCAGATGATTCCTGCAGTGCAATTGATTCTGCCTTAATGCGTAAAATTTCCTGTTTATTTTTTATCAAAATACATTTGGGCGCCGCATGATTTTTTAGGGAATGTAAATTCAATACGCCGATGAAACTGCCCAAAACTTGACCATCCGCAACCCAGTCAGCTGTATTTTCAACGGAAGCAGTGAAAACAATTCGTTGAAATTTCTCATCCGCCGTTGCACCAGAAAATCCAGCACGAATTCCGTCAATTTCCGGTAAATCAATCGTTTTTACTTTTATTTTAATCGTTTCCCTCGCACCGCTCAGGTAATCTATGAAATGCTTGACTTTGAGAGAAATCAATTTATTTTTCCCCCGATTAAATAAAAACAAATGGTCACCCAAAACAGCAGCCGCCTCGATATTCAATTCCCCATCTTTTAATTTTGCTTTTTCTAGGATTTTGGAATAAAAATCGGTTAAATCAAATTTTTGTGTTTCCATAGTTGGATGTAGCGCACTGTTAATATTAACGAGAACACCTTGAAACCGATTGGCTTTCGAACCAGATCCAAAAACAAACAAGGCAGAATCACCTTCCCAGTTAAGCGCCGTCATCGCCTCAAAATCGTGTTTTTTACTTTTTGGAATAGTTCCGTTTTCAGTAAAATCCATTGAAAAAATGAGGTGTTTTTCTGCTACTTCAAACACATCGTTTACCTCAAATAACCACGGTGAATTATCTCCAATTAGCCAGTATTTCCCATCCAGAAATTCAATTCCAGATGCCGAAGGAATTTCGTGAAGTGTTTCACTATTCTCTATTTTTGCATTCATCTTTTCTCCTGAATTACATGCACTTAGGAGAAAGGTTGCAAAAATCATCAGAAAGTTTCCTATTCTCATCGTTGGCTTTTGGTTGACGTTTTCATCCTACAGGGCAAAACAATACGTTTTAAACTAAATTAAAGTGCTTTTCCGCCTCTTCAACAATATATCCACCAATTGCTAGTGAAGCAGTTGCAGCGGGCGAAGGAGCATTTAAAACATGTATGGATTTTCCGTGGTATTCGATACGGAAATCGTCGCGTGTATCGCCATCTTGTCTCAAAAGCAAAGCGCGAACTCCAGATCTTCCCGGTTTAATATCGTCCATTGTTAAAGAAGGAACCATTCGTTGTAAAGTCTTTAAAAACAAGCGTTTTGAAAACGCACGACGGTATTCATTGATTCCAAAAGCCATATTTGTGAAGAATAATCTCCATGTTCCACGGTAAGTTAACGCATCCCACGTATCGCGGAAGGAGAAATCCGTTTTGTTGTATCCTTCTCGTTTGAAGGTAAATACCGCATTTGGTCCGCATTCAATTTCACCATCTGTCATGCGCGTAAAGTGCACACCAAGGAAAGGGAAATCAGGATTTGGAACAGGATAAATCAAGTTTTTTATTTTATGTTTTCCTTGTTCCGTCAATTCGTAGTAATCGCCTCTGAATCCAACGACCTTTTCCTTAAGCTGCACACCATCTTTTTTAGCCAATCTATCGGCTTGCAATCCAGCACAAAAGATTAAATATTCTGCTTCAAAATTGCCCTTATTTGTGATAATCTTGGAAAATTTCTCTCCTTTTTCGATAGTAGCAACTTCATGGCTCAGTTTCAATTCGCTCTCCGGATTAATTGCCAAGGCCAATTCAACCATTTTCTCTGTCGCAGCGCGAAAATCAATGATTCCAGTGCATGGCACCCAAATTCCACCGATACTTTCCACGTGTGGTTCATGTTCTTTCACTTGTTCCGCTGTAATCCACTCGATTCCCTCAATTTCATTTTCCAAACCGGTTTGGAAAATTTTTTCCATGTTTGGCAATTCGGAAGGATCTGTTGCCACGACAACTTTTCCGCAGATATCGTGTTTGATTCCATGTTCTTTTGCAAAGGCAACTAATTCGTGTCTTCCCTGAATACAGTTTTTTGCTTTGAGAGATCCCGGTTTGTAATACAATCCGGAATGAATTACACCTGAATTATGGCCTGTTTGATGATCCGCTAGCTTATCCATTTTTTCAATTAAAACAATTTTCAAATGCGGATATTTCTTTTGCATTTTATATAGAGTTGCCGCACCAACGATTCCGCCACCAATAATTGCAATATCAAAAGTCATAAAGTCAGTTTTAATTAATTGACTGCAAATTTAATGAAATGGAAGGAAGGAAGTGGGTATTTATTCTATTGTTTTAACTAGAAATTGTTGATTAAGCTATTTTTTTTGAAATGGCTTTTTTACATCATTGGTCTGAATATGACGATTTTAATTTATTTTTACTTTAAAAATGTTTGTCTATGAAAAAGAAAATATTCATTTTATTAAAATTATGTTTGATTTTCACGCATACTGCAACGAGTCAAATAGCGATTCCTTATTCCAACAAACAATTTCAATATGACAGTTTACTAAATGTTGAATATGGCAATGCTCTTGATTACGCAGGCACAAATCAATCTCTTACTTTAGACATTTACAAACCAAAAAATGACACAAATTGTAATCGACCAATTTTGATTTTAGTGCATGGTGGAGCATGGATTGGTGGGTCAAAAGAAGATGCTGATCTTATATTATTATCAAGAGAATTTGCCAAACGAGGTTATGTTGTTGCAAATATTAATTACCGTTTAGGGACGCATAAGACTTCCAATTATTCGATGTATGCTTTATGTAATAATTCCATTTCTGCTCCATGCGGATACATTTGTGATAGTGCAGAAATTTACCGAGCAAACTATCGATCCATGCAAGATACTAAAGGAGCAATCCGATTCATGAAAAATCGTTTTGCACTTGATTCTTCTGATGTAAATAATGTTTATGTTGTTGGTGAAAGTGCAGGAGCTTTTTCATCGTTAGCGGTTGCATTTATGACCGATGAAAGCGAAAAACCATTAAACTGCGGTGCTATAAGTGCAGCTCCAACGCCCGATTCAGATATGATCACATACGGATGCATTCCTTTACAGAATAATTTAACACGTCCTGATCTTGGAACAGTGGAAGGAACTTTAAATTTAGGAATACATGATGCAACAGTTCATGGAGTTGGATCTTTTTTTGGTGGAATTCTAGATTTTAACATCGTTGAGGATATGCCTGAAAATTTCCCGGTTTATTTATTTCATCAGGGCGCTGATATTATTGTAAATTATGAATTCGGTAAAGTTCTTGGTCGTGTAAGTTGGGAATGTTTTGCACAATCCAACATTTGTCAAACCTATTATTTTTATCCGAATGCAAGTGGTGGAAAAAAAATAGGGAATGAATTAATGGCAATTGGTTGGAACACGAATCTAATACAAATGGAAATAATTGAAAATTCTGAATACCTTAATGATTGTTTTGATAATGGCCATTCAATTGATAATTTGACAACAAGAGCTCAAAACATGTCTGATTTATTCGCCGCCCAAATTGCTGCCAATGGAAATATACCCTCAGAATCATGTTTTAATGGACTTCAAGAAGCTTTTAATACTGAATTAATAAAAATCAGTCCTAATCCTGTTGAAGAAATTTTACACCTTAAGTCAACAACTAGTTTACATACTAATACCTATGAAATCGTTTCATTAACTGGAGAAGTAATTCTTCGTGGAAAATTAACTTCTAATCAAATTGATGTAAACTTATTATCTAAAGGATATTACATTTTACATCTCAATGGAAAAGCAAGCATAAAATTTCCGTTTATAAAAAATTAAAAACGCAAAATTAATTGCATTAAAAATGCCGGAATAACTCCAATTTTTTCATTTCCTTGAACTTAATTATTCTTATACTAATCCTTTATTTTAAAGACTTTGGTTAGAAAAAAAAGAGAAGATATATCAGGTTTGGATATTTTGAACTTTAAAAAAAATGATAAGGGCTTTGCATATTCTATGTCTTTATAAGTCGTATTATTTGAATTCAATTGGTTGAAATTTAGTCTTCAAAAAATAATTCAGTCTGATAATGTTGTACATTTAAGAAAGCAGTTCAAATAGTTACCTTAAAACCTTCCCTATGCATACCTTTATTTTTCGAGCGCCAAAGAGACGAGAAATCGAACCAGACGAGGAATCCCCAACACCTTTGAAGCCAATGCAACCGGAAATCGATCCGGATCATTGGCATGAAGAACCAACAGAACCAAACAGAAATATTCCCGAACGAGAAGCAGAACCTTTTGAGCCACCAACCGTTCCCGGACAATCTATTCCGGAATTCAATGGTCGTCGAAGTGCGAAAAAAAGATCAAAAAAAAATCGACCTTTAAAGATCGATTTTTTCTTAAAAACCCATTTTTTATTTATTGCTTGATCAAATCTTTGGTGTAAACCTGATCTTTGGTAACAATCTTAACAATATACTTTCCAGTTGGTAAGTGACTCAAATCGACATACGCATCCGCAAAAGTTGCTGTTGCGTTCATTTTTTCGGAATGGATTGGTCGTCCCATCAAATCGTAGATTACCAAGCTTGCTTCATTGTTTACAGCGCCATCCAGTTCAATCATACATAAACCATTGGTTGGATTTGGGAAAACACGCACTTCGTGTGCAAGTTCTAATTCATCCGTTCCTAATCCAAAACCGACAGAGAAATTAAATCGGTGGTAATTACCAAAATCATTCGGGAAGAACTCAATGTAGCTTCCTCCAACTCTTCGCATTCTGAATTGACCGGAAGTTTCTCCTTCCACTTGGCTTGAATACCAGAAACCAATTCCATCGCTATCTGAATCTTCCAAGATTACACTGTAGCAGCCAGGAGCCAAATCAAACGTATCTTTGTACTGCGTCGTATTTGTCATGTTGGATCGTTCAAACAAAACAGTTCCACTTGCATCTTCCAATCTATACGTGTTTTCGCTTGCCTTGTTATTCGTTGTAAACCAAACGAAGAAAGGTCCATCAACGCTCTCTGTTGCGTCAAACTTGGTGCGCATTACATTATTGTTCGGATATTCATCCAAATCCGGGTAACCACCAACTGCATACACTTGCGCATGGAATGTTTGTGCTCCTTCGTAATCTCTCCACCATCCTAAGTCTGTAACCGGTATTTCAACAATTTCTTTCTCTAGAAAACCTAAGTTACCAGTCCACTCGTATTCCAACCAATCGCCATAACTGATCCAACAGCGAATTTTACAACTTGTCAGCGCTTGAGCTCCTGTATTTTGTAAAATAACGCGCGGATTAGAACAAGAAGGATTCCATTTCCCGTAATATTCCCAGTTATTTGGGTTCAAGATATCAATTACTGCAGCATCATTTTGGAAATTTGGTGCAGAATAGGAAATTAAATCCATCGCAACAATATAGTTTCCACTTCCTTGTCCAAGGTCGTTTGCCGGAACATCTGTAATATCGTAATCAATCATAACAGTATCTCCAGCGCTCACAAACGGCGTCATTTCGTGATCGTATTCACGAACCATATCGCCAGGACACCATCCTTCTCTTGCGTAAGGCCATGTTCCGCCTTGAGAGATATTTGGATTATCGCCACACGCTGTTTCTTCCCAAATATTCCAATTAAAACGTGGTACGCTGTTAATAGAAAGTCTATGATCCTTTGGTGCCCATTCGCAACAAGAACCATTTCCAACTTGTCCGTGGCCAGAGAAACGCGTTTTAATTTTAAACATTTCCGCTGAATCAGATAAAACTACTGGAACTTCCGTTAACACTGAATTGTTGTCCATAGAGGCATATTGGTAACTTCTGAAATCGCTCCAGATTGGTTCTCTCTTTTGCACGTCTCTTGGAGGAATTCCTTCGATAAATGCAAAACGAAGATCAATAAGTTCCTGTGTATTGTGTGCCGCTAAATCAACTGTATTTTTTAAATACTGCTGGTAATCCGTTACATCGTAAATCCATGAAAAACCATTTGGACCTAAATCAAATTGAATACCGTAAGGCGTTATGTAACGTGCGATTTCAACATCCTTAACAATCTCGTAAGGCGGTTTGAAATACGTTATTGTTTCGTTGGCCATCAAATTAGAACCTGTGAATGGCGTTTGCGAAATCACCTGATTTGAAGCTCCGTAAACGGTTTCGTTTCCTGCTAAGATTACAACATTGCTTGAGATAATATCGAAATGGTTTGGCAAAGCTTGTAATTCAAAAACAATTGTCGGTTCCTTCAAACGATTTTCTGTTTCATCTGTAATTTGCACCGCTCCGCCAACTGTTCCTTGACCCAACCCAATGGTTGGAATTTTGGATGGCATTGCAACACCCGTTTTTGGATATTCGTCAAAGTTGAACATTCCAAGTGCGGACGGCATCAATAAGTTATCGTTTTGGGAAAGATCTTCCGCCCACGCTTTATTGTCGAAATCATAGAAAACTAAAAGATCTGTCCAGTTAGGATGCGCTGCAGTTGGTTTCTGGGTCATCCACGATTGAATAGTTGCAGCGTCCAATGCGATGTCATACACTTGGAAATCGTCGATTTTACCCTTCCAGTTATTCCCTAAACTCATGTTTGCACCTAAAACAAATCGGTGAATATAACCGATTGGCAAGTTTTTATTTGTTCCAGAATGCCAAAGAACGCCGTTTTTGTATACAAACATTTCACCTGTTCCTTGTTTTTTAACAAATGCCCAATGGTTCCATTCGTTGTCAATTTCTGTGCTGGTCATTGGTTTTGAAATTCTATCGTAGCCACTTCCTTGTCCTGCATCGAAGTACATTGTATTATCGCTCCAAGGCATGTGAATATTTACAACTCTATTTCCTGCGATATCATATGCCTCTAAAATCGAAGTATTTAATCCGGCAGAACCATTTCCCTTCGACCAAAACGTAATTGTCATTTCGTTGCCCATATCGAAGTCAGAGAGTTCCAATAGAGAACTATTTGTTCCACTGAATTCTATACATCCGTTCATAGAATTGTAGAACAATGCTTTTTGCTGCGTGTTTGGTTTACCATTGAACAAAAGAGAATTAGCGGCATCTTGGGTGTTTTCGAAATAGAACTCAATTACGATGTTATCCGTTCCATTCCATGCAAAAGGCTGGTAGAAAAGTAAATTATTTTGTCCGTTAACTAAATCGGAATGGCTTCCACCCGACCAATGGGATGCGTTATACACTTCTGTAAATCCTGCGGTTTGGAAAGCTGTCAATAAAGCATCAGTTGTTGCTTTCAAGGAGATTTTAGGGTATTTCAATTCGCCATTCACTTGAAAAGAATTCAAGTACAAGGACAACGATTGAATATTTCCGGCAGTAATTCCTGCTGAGCTCAGCTCAGATGCAGTTAGTAACATTTGGAATCTACCACCATTATTGGTAACATCAAACGGGAAAGCCGTTGTTCCAGCTGGCGCGTTCAAAACACTTGTGGTCAACGTTGCACCAGATCTGTTGTTTTCCGGACGAACATACGAATCGGAGAAAAGATACGGATGCGGGTTGGAACTAATCGTTGGTGGAGAAGCGAGATTCGATAAGTAGCGATTTGCATCCACTTGCACAGAATCAAAAACTCCTGTGTGATCGAATACTCTTGTGTAAGTTAAATAATCCCATTCTCCACAATCGTATGAATCCCATGGCGTCAGGGGACTGCATTTCAATTTATAATACATCAGTACTTTTTCAAATCTCTTCGTATTCAATTCTTGTGGAAAATCGAAATTTGCTCTTCGTGTATTTATCGTGTCAAAGGTGAATGTCTGCAC
>CAIYXD010000107.1 GCA_903930085.1 uncultured Flavobacteriia bacterium | reverse complement strand
TGGTATCCGACGAATGGCAACGATCCAATTATAGATTTGGCATTCAAGAACGATACTATTTTCGCGCTTACAGCAACACGCATGTTTGCAGGAAATATTGGAAATTTTGCTTTAGCAGACCCAAGTGAATGGCTAGTGGATAGCAGATTGGCGACCTTGACAACGACAGATAATTACAAAGAAATTGAATTTGTTGGGGACGATTTATTCGTTTTATATAGCAAAGTTAACTACGGCGAAGATTCCGTTTTTAAAATTAAAAGCGCAGGATTAGAATTGGTAAATAACGAACCTTTTTCCATGGAGATTATCTCCATAAGCAATCAAAACGGTAAATTAGCTTTGCAAATTGCTGGGGGTGTATTCGTTTATAATACAGACTATTCCTACCACCTTGTCGCAAATACGTATTCATTTGGCGGAGTGCCAAAACCAGCAGCTTCTGTTGTTTACGATGGGAATTTATGGATTGCAGACAGTGAAATTGGGTTGGTTCGCTACACAAATGAATATTCTTCCACGCTTATTTCCTTTGAAGGTCCGCCAAAAAAAGCATTTTATTCCATGGATTGGGAAGCTGGTAAAATGGCATTTGCTAGCGGCGGATTATCGTCTATCGAAGCGACCTATAATACTGGCGGTGTTTATGTATTTGAGGATGAAAAATGGGCTTTATTCGACAAGGATAACATGCCACTTTGGAACAATCAAAATATTTGGGATTTCTTGACCGTTTCCATCGACCCAACCAACACAAAACGCATTGCAGTAGGGACATATTCCCAAATTCCAGTTTCCATAATCGAGAACAACGCCTTGGTAACAGACACTTTTACGCCCAATAATTCTCCTTTAGAATATACAGAAAACGGCGCTACTTCAGCAATGGTAACAGCAGTAAAGTACGATACCGAAGGAAATCTTTGGGTACTGAATGGATATGCAGAAAACCCGTTGAAGGCACTTACAAAGGAAGGAACTTGGTTTTCCTTCGATTGCGGCAATGCAGCAAAAAATAAATTATCCAAAAAAATGGTTATTGACTACAATGGTAACAAGTGGTTTGCAATCGAAAACGGCGGATTATTCGGCTATAACGACAATAATTCCATCAGTAATCCTGCAGATGATAAAAAGGTAAATTTAAACACGAATGAAAATACTGGCGCTTTACCATCCAATACCATAAACGCTTTGGCAGTAGATTTTGACAACGAAATATGGATTGGAACAGATAATGGTTTTGCCATTCTTTACAACTCCGCTAACGCCTTCGATGCGGAACCCGGTGAATACAACGCGCAAAGAATTAAGCTGGAATACGAAGGAAATGTGGAATACGTGCTTGGAAATACAAACATCACCGATATTGAGGTAGACGGTGGAAATCGCAAATGGTTTGGAACGGCAAATTCAGGAATTCTTTTGCTTTCGCCAGATGGGCAAACCATTTTACAACAATTCACAACGGAGAATTCACCCCTGATTTCCAACGTTATAATCGACTTGAAACTGGAGCAATCTACCGGTGAATTGTTCATAATAACCGACAAAGGATTGGTTTCTTACCGAACCGATGCAAGTTACGAAGATTCGGAATATTCTACTGTTACCGTCTTCCCAAATCCTGCGCATCCGGACTTTGAAGGCCCGATTACCATTCAAGGAATTCGCTACAACTCCGATGTGAAAATTACGGATATTGCCGGAAATTTAGTTTACCAAACAACTTCCAATGGTGGAACGGCAACTTGGAACGGCAAAACGCTATCTGGGCAAAAAGTGGCTACTGGGGTTTACCTCATCTGGACAGCAGCAAACGAGGGAAAAGGGCGAAAAGTTGGAAAAGTATTGGTCGTTCATTAACCGTATTCGTGAAAGAAACCGATAAAGCAATTTTCTTGCACCGCATCCATTTCTCAGAAAGCAGTTTAATTGTTACTTTTTACACCTTTCGTAATGGACTACAAAAATTTATTTTCCAAGGAGGAAAGAAAAAGCCTTCCGGGTTGTTTCCGCTTTCCTTAAGTGAAATCAATTACTACCGCCGACCAGATAGCGATTTAGGGAAAGTTACAAATGTTCAGCCGTACCACATGTTGCATCAATTAACTGGAAACCCTTTAAAATCAACTATCGCGTTTTTTATCGGAGATGTTTTAAAGCAATGCTTGCAAACCGACCAATCCGATCCAAGACTCTTTTATTTTGTGGAACAACAAATTATTTTATTGGATGCAGAGGAAGAAGTTTCCCTTTTTGCACTAAAATTCTTACTGCAATTTGCTGAACACATGGGAATCGATCCAAGTCTTGAAGTAGTAAATAAAAAATATTTTTACCTACAGGATGGGGAATTTTCAGATAGTGAAAGAAGGGGTGAAATTGTTAGCAATCAGGCTACTGCAGAGTTGATTCAAGAACTTTTACGTTCCAATAAAACGGAAGGGTTTCCGAAAGAAACAAAGCAAGAAACATTGGAAACGCTGCTGCTCTATTATAAACTACACATTCCTAAATTCGACGTGCAAAAATCGCTTGAGATTGTGCGCGATATCCTTTACACCTAAAGGTTATCCATTGAGATGCGATAGAAAAATTATTTCTTTGTGGAAAGTGGCTCGCGAATAAACAGTTCAGAAAAATCCAAGTTTTCCATGGAATTGGTTTTAAAATCTTGAATGCGCGTATTGATCATCACCATGAAATCATCCGTCATAATCGGCATAACTGGTGCTTCATCGATAATCATTTGGTCACATGTTGCCAGCAAATCATTTCGCTCTTGTTCGTCCAATTCTTTTAAAGCAGCTTCAAATAAAGCATCGTATACTGCGTTGCGGAACCTAAAATTATTTACTTGCGCAGAATTTGTTAGGTTTTTACCACTGTAAAATAAACTTAAAAAATTCTCCGGATCTGAATAATCCGCCAACCAACCGGAACGCCAAATTTTTGCTTTACCTGAGGCAATAGCTTTTTCTCTTTCTGCTAGTGAACACAGCTTTATTTTTAGGCGAATATTAAGATTTTGCTGGAGCTGTTGCGCAATTCCAATACACATTTTATGTACAGAAGATCCATTGATTGCATTCACATAAAACTCTAAAACGGGGAAACCTTTGCCATTCGGGAATCCTGCTTGCGCCAAAAGTTGCTGTGCTTTTATAACATTGTACGAATAGCCTGTTACTTTGCTATAATCGAAATTATCCATACTTGGAACAAATCCATTATTAGCTGGCCA
>CAIYXD010000106.1 GCA_903930085.1 uncultured Flavobacteriia bacterium | reverse complement strand
TTTTTATACGCTGTCAATGTTGGCAAAGGCAAGAAATGGACATTTACAGCAACATCTTGTTCAAAAATTGCCTGGATAATCGCATCGCGCTGAGATTCATTTATTCCATCTATTCTCAGCTGATACAAATGGTATGAAGTAACTTTTGTATCAGCTGTATACAAGGGAATAATCGCCCATTTCTCGGAAGAGAAAGCCGCATCGTATTGCTTGAAAATCTCTTTTCTACGGTCTAAATTCTCCTGGTATCTTTCTAGTTCCACCAAACCAATCGCAGCTTGTAAATCGGTCATATTGCATTTAAAACCGGGCTCTTCAACATCGTAACGCCAATTTCCTTTTTGCGTCTTTGCCAAAGCATCCTTGTTTTGTCCGTGTAAAATCAGGGTGCAAAATTTACTGTAAATTTCATTGTGATTAAAATCATCCGGTAAATTAAAACAAATTGCACCTCCTTCAGCAGTTGTTAAATTCTTTACAGCATGAAAAGAAAAAGTAGAAACATCTGTCAAAGATCCACTGCGTTTTCCGAACATTTTCGCACCGAAACTGTGCGCTGCATCTCCAATTACCAGAATTCTATTCAGTTGATTTTGCAAGGCTGAATTGGGAATGAATTGCGCTTGAATAGCAGTTTCTTGCACCAAAGAATTTATCAAATCATAGTCGCATGGGAAACCAGCCAAATCCACTGCAATAATTGCTTTTGTGCGCGGTGTAATTGCTTTTCGGATTGCAGCGACAGAAATATTAAAATCTTCTTTATTAATATCTACCATAACTGGTTTTGCGCCAGCGTGAATAATAACATTTGCAGTTGCACAATACGTATAAGCCGGAAGAATTACTTCATCTCCTTCACCAATTCCCCACCAATGCAATAGAACTTGCATACCCATTGTCCAAGAATTCACAGCTATTGTAGTTTTACAGCCACAATATTCCGTAATTTTTTTCTCAAATAATTTCGTTCGCGGACCAGTTGTAATCCAGCCGCTTTGTAAGGCAGCAGTTACTTCGTCTATTACTTTTTGATCTATTCGAGGTGGAGAAAATGGGATCATGCTCATTGATTCGGGATTTGTAATTCGGGATTCGAAACCGAAGTTAGTTATTTTGTAATTCTTGGATGAAATCGGCGGCAATTTTGTTTCGGTTGAAATGTTCACTGACGTATGATCTGCCATTTTTGCCCATTTCATTAATCTGATTTCTATCGCTTGCAAATTGCTGCATTTTATCTGCTAAATCCAGTTCGTTTTCAGGTTCAAAACTCAGTCCTGCTTTTGCTTTATCTATAAAATGGTGTTTTGCCTCACCTTCTACTCCGAGCAATAACGGTTTTTCCATTGCTAATGCTTCAAATATTTTGGATGGAATTGCGCCTTGAAATAAATCCAATTTTCTTAACGGAACAAGTGCGACATCCACTTCTTTCAAAATTTTGGGCATTTCAGACTTAGCAACAGGAGGAAGAAAATGTACGTTTTCCAGTTTCAATTCCATTTTCAATTCTTCTAATAGTGTTTTTTCAGGCCCGGAACCTTGCAAAATAATTTGTATAGAATGATTTTCCTTTACTAAGTCAGCAGCTCTAACAACTGTTTGTAATCCTTGTGCGTATCCCAATATTCCGCCATAAAAAAATAAAACATCCGATTCCTTGAAATGGTATTTTTCTCTAAAACCAGAATTTACATATTTGGCTGGATTGTAAAAATTTATATCTACCCCATTCGGGAGCCAGTAAATATTCTTGGAAGGAAATCGTTGTGAGATATTATTTACGATTCCCTGTGTTTGTCCCGTAATTAATTTAGCACGTTTGTAGCATTTCGCCTCCAATTTATACGCAAAATTTAAAAGCGTTTTATTTGTAACGATATTCAATTTTTCAGCACTTTCAGGCCATAAATCTGAAACGTTAAAAATCAATTTTGCTTTTAATTTCTTTGCAAGAGCCATTGCTGTGTATCCAAGAAATAATGGTGGTGATTCCACGAGTATAAAATCATATTCCCCCAATTTTCTACCACGCCAATAGGAAGTCCAAACAAAACTGAAGTAATTTAATAACCTAGCAATAATTCCTTTCGAAGTAGAAACAAAAATTCCAGATCTATACACTTGAATACCGTCGATTAATTCCGACTTGATTTTTCCGTTTCGGTATTCCTCAACTATTTCCATTTTGGGATAATTCGGCATTGCTGTCAACACATCCACAATCAAATCATTTGCTTTTAAGCGCACAGCTAACTCGTGCAATCGATTTTGTGGAGCGCCAATTTCCGGAGGATAATATTGTGTAAGAATTAGTATTTTCATTTAATTCCGATTCTTTTTAAAATTTACACTAATTATTGGTTTCAAAGCCTCTATACTTTTTTTTGAAAGCTTAAACGCATGTTAAAAACCAATCGTTTATTTATTCCGGTTTAAATACATTTTTTCTAAAGCCAATTTATCTGCTTTTCCATTCTGATTTAGAGGGATTTTTTCAATAATTAAAAAATCAGACGGAATCATATAAGCCGGTAATAGGCTAGCTAATTTGTTATTCAAATCTTTTTTCACATCGAATAATTGCTTTGTAGATAATACAATTAAACTGACAATTTTCTTTACTTCACCATTTCTTCTTAAAGCAATGGTTTCAGATTTAACAATATACGCAATAGCATCCATTTTAGATGTAATTTCGTTCAATTCAATTCGGTACCCGTGCAGTTTAACCTGATCGTCATTTCTTCCTTTACAAAACAACATTCCGTCAAGAAAATAGCCTTTATCCCCTGTTTTGAAACTTCGTTCATTTTCATGTATAGAGAACTTTTCTTCGTTCAGATCTGGTCTATTCAAATATCCTACTGAAACATTTTTCCCAATAATTACAATTTCCTCTTCCTCTATCCGGATTTCACAATTTGGTTTAGGAAACCCAACAGGCAGAGGATTATATTTATCAATAATTGAATTTGTTATTTCTACCAACGTTGTGGCAACTGTGGCTTCCGTAGGCCCGTAAGTATTATAGACTTGTGCATTTTTATAATTTTCTTTCAGTGTTTTAGCTAAAACGGAGGTTAGAACTTCGCCACAAAACAGAAAACACCGCACATTTTTATCAATCACGTTGCTTTCCATTCTAGAATA
>CAIYXD010000105.1 GCA_903930085.1 uncultured Flavobacteriia bacterium | reverse complement strand
TTATCTGGCGCAACGGAAATCCAATTGATGTTTGTAAAAGAAAAAGGTTGAATCAAATTATCCCCACCAATGTGAAAAACTACAAAATGATTGAAATTTGCTATCCCATCATTTAAAGTATCAACTTTTGCTTCCACTTTCATAAAGATATATCCTGGATTCCAATCCCAATGCATATCATTTGCAATGGCAATATTTAGTGGATTATCATTTGCAAATGCAGAAGGATCGGAATGATTATACAAAACATCGACTCCCAAATATCCACTCAAGTCACTAAAATCATTTTTATTTCCTTCTTTTTTAAATACGAAAGTTCCATTTTCACGAAAATCAAATAGAGCGGCGTCACAAAGTGTTTTTGAGCCATTTGCACTACTTGTGAAATAACATTTTAAATCTGTAAACTGAACGTCATATCCTTCAACAGTGGTATACGTTTCATCGAGAATTAAATCATCCGCACCAAATGTTGGTTGCATGGTGACTTGAAGGTATTCAATTTGCTCGATAGGCGGAGTTACCTTATCTTCCTTGCAAGCGGAAAAAAGGAGCAAAACCGAACTAAAAAAAATACGTTTTTTCATAATCTATATGAACAAATTTACAAAATCCGTATATATTTTCCTTACTTTTAATCACTTAATTAAAATAATAAAACCGATTAAAAACTTCTCGCTGAAAATGGCATTTCAATCTAACATACCTTTAAAAATACTCAACGCCTCTGCTGGAAGTGGTAAAACGTATAATCTTGTAAAAGAATATATTATTCTACTCATAAGCGACGAAAAAGATCTTACTCGTTTTTCCCGAATTATAGCGATGACATTTACCAATAAAGCAGCTTTGGAGATGAAAACCCGCATCATTCAAACGTTGGATGAATTGAGTTATCCGCATATTTATGGAGCGAAATCCATAGAATACGCGGCTTTATTGGGGACTGAATTAGAAATTAATCCAAACGACGTGCACACGCGGGCTCTAGGTGTATTGCAGAATATTTTACACCGATACGAGGATTTCTTCGTGATGACGATTGATAAATTCAACTTGAAATTAATTCGGTCATTTAGTCGAGATTTAGATTTACCAAATGATTTTGAGGTGATTTTGAATGAATCGGAGGTAATTGAACAAGTAGTGGATTTATTACTGGATCAACTGGGAAAAGACAATCTTCCAAAATTAACGACTATTGTGTTTGAGTACGCAAAAAACAATCTAGACGAAGGAGAACGTTGGAACTTTAGAGACCAACTCATCGATTTTGGGAGAATTTTAAGCAAAGAACGCGACCAGCCAACCATCGAGAAACTTCTAAAATTAGATTTTTCCATCGAACGGCAAAAGGAATTACGTGCGACCTTACACGCTGAAAATCAGGAGTTCGTTCTTGCGTGTAAAGCTGTATACGACTTATATATTAGTTTAAATATTTCAATTGATTCACTACCTGGAAAATCTAAAACTTCTGGTCCAATCGAAAAACTTGCAGGAATAAAAAGTTTCACGGAAACTCTTTTTACAGAAGCGTTCCTTAAAAATTGCACTAAAGATCCTGAAAAGGGAAAAGAAGTGCCGCAAGTCCTAAGTTCTGCAATAGTCGATTTAAATACCTACCACAAACAGAAGTCGACCGAAATTTTCGTCCTTAAAGCATTTTTACAGAATTTCTACAACATGGCAATGCTGCAGTACATGGCTGCTTCACTGGAAATCATTAAAAAAGACGAGCAGCTTATTCGAATTTCAGAATTCAACAAACTGATTTCTGATTTGGTTAGAAATGAAGAAGCTCCATTTATATACGAACGTTTAGGAACTCGGTTTCAGCATTTCCTTTTGGATGAATTTCAAGATACTTCGCGTTTACAATGGCTTAACATGGTGCCTTTGGTGCACGAATCGATTTCAAAACTCAACAAAAACTTGATTGTTGGCGATCCAAAACAGTCGATTTATAGATTTAAAAATGGCGTTGCCGAGCAATTCGTAGCATTGCCAAGGATTTTCAATCCAGAAAATGACGCTGTGATTTCCGAGAAATCTAATTATTTCAGCCAAATGGGAAATGTTACCTCTTTAGGAGAAAATTGGCGTTCCTCACCAACGGTTGTGGGTTTTAACAATTCCTTTTTCCCACTTTTAAAGGAGCTTTTGCCGCAAGATGCAAAGGAATTTTACAATTCTATCGAACAAGTAGCCATGTCAGAATTACCTGGATTGGTAGAGATAATTTCTTCCGAAGAAAAAAAATCAGATATTGAACTTGTTCCATATATCATTTCTAAAATTCAAGAATGTGAAGAAGATGGATTTCAACGCGGTGAAATTTGCATTTTGGGAGATAAAAATAAGCAGGCAAATTGCTGGGCTGTTGAACTTACGAAAGCAGGATACAAAATTGTTTCCGCTGAATCGTTATTGGTTCAAAACGAGGTAAAAGTAAAGTTGGTAATTTCCTACTTGAAGCGCAGGCTGAACCCTTCCAGTAAAAGTGAAAAGAAACGCTTTGCAGAATTGTTTTTCAGAATTCAAAAAGAAAAATCGTTTGAGCTCTACCGTACGTATTTCGAAAAAAGGATAAGTTCCTCTGGAAAGGAATTTGTATTCTTTAACGATGATAAATTTATTACGGAACAATTTAAAGGAAAATCTTCCTTTTTCTGCAAATTTGAAAACTTGTACGATTTGGTGCAGTCCTTTTTTAGAATTATGCATTGGGATGAATTGCAAAACCCATATTTACATCATTTTGCGGATTTTGCGCACGACTATGAAATTTCAAAGGGGCCAGATATCAAGTCTTTTTTGAATTATTACAACGAACAAAAATTAAAATTAGCAATTCAATTGCCGGAAAGTGACGATGCTATAAAAATCATGACGATTCACAAATCCAAAGGTTTGGAGTTTCCTGTTGTTATCCTTCCATCGATTAATTTGGAATTGGATTTAATGCCAACCTCCAAGCATTTAATTGAAATTGACGATTTCATTTTATATACAACAGTAAAAAAAGACAGCGCCATCCCGGGAATTGCCGACTTTAAAACAAAGGAAACGCTGCAAATTTTAACCGATAAAGTAAACCAATGCTATGTTGCTTTTACGCGACCGATGGAACGCTTGTATGTTGCAAATTACTATGTCTCCAATTCCTTTGGGAAACTGGCGCATTCTTGTTTCGAAAAATCCGCAAATGCAATTATAAATGCAGAAAATGTGCTCGTTGCAAAATATGGTGAGCGTTATATGCACACGAAAAAATCGACGAAAGCTGCAGCACCATTTTTTGAGCCGAAAAGTGTTACCGAGAATCTTTGGTTCCCTGATATTTCTTTGCAAGATATTCCTGATTTAATTGTAAGCGATTATTTATCGAAAGAACAACGCTTTGGAAATCAGTTTCACCTTGCGATGTCGCTCGTTAACACCGAAAATGAATGCACTAAAATTATTCAACAACTTTTGAAAGAGGGCGAATTAGAGCTTGAGTTTAGTAAAGAAATTGAATCCAAGATAGAGGGGATTTTCCGACTAGCCGAATTTCAGGAATTATTTGAAGGTGCTGAGGAAGTATTGAACGAACAATCCATAATTATGGATGAACTTACTACCAAACGACCAGATAAAATTATATTGAAACAAAACGAAACAATTTTATTGGACTATAAAACTGGGATTCCAAAGGAAAAAGACGCGCGACAAATGCGTGAATATATTTCCACGTTGATTGAAATGGAGCTTCCTGCAGTAAAAGGTTTTCTCTTTTACACGCACACAAATGAATTAATTGCTGTTTAAAAAATTTGTTCTTATTTTTTGAATGCTTTCTGAATTAGTGTATCTTCAACTAGTTCAGGAAGCGTTACTTTTAAACTAGGTTCCATTTCCATTGCCCGCTTGATGGCGAAGATTGCATTTTCATTTCTTGCCCAATTTCTGCGCGCAATTCCATTGTTTACGTCCCAATGCAGCATCATTTTCAATCTGCGATCCGCTTCAATCGTTCCATCCAACAACATTCCAAAACCACCATTTATTACTTCTCCCCAGCCTACTCCACCGCCATTGTGAATAGAAACCCAAGTTGCTCCTCGGAAACTATCGCCAATAACATTTTGAATTGCCATATCTGCAGTAAATCGTGAACCGTCATAAATATTGGAAGTTTCTCGGTAAGGAGAATCCGTGCCGGAAACATCGTGGTGATCTCGTCCTAATATTATTGGTCCAATTTCCCCTTTTTGAATCGCATTGTTAAACGCTTCAGCAATCAACATTCTACCTTCGGCATCTGCGTATAAAATCCTTGCTTGTGATCCTACAACTAATTTATTTTCTTGTGCGCCTTTTATCCATTTGATATTATCCGCCATTTGCTGCTGGATTTCCTCTGGACTTCGTTCCTTCATTTCTTCCAAAACTCGGCATGCAATTTCATCGGTTTTCTTCAAATCTTCTGGTAAGCCCGAAGCACATACCCAACGGAAAGGTCCAAATCCAAAATCAAAACACATCGGCCCCAAAATATCTTGCACATACGATGGGTATTTAAAATCAATACCATTTTCCGCCATAATATCTGCACCAGCGCGCGATGCTTCGAGAAGAAAAGCATTCCCGTAATCGAAGAAATAAGTTCCTTTCGCAGCATGCTTGTTTACAGCTGCGGCATGTCGGATAAGTGTATTTTGAACTTTAGACTTGAACAATTCTGGATTTTCTGCCATCATAGTATTCGATTCTTCAAAAGTCATTCCGACAGGATAATACCCACCAGCCCAAGGATTATGCAAGGAAGTTTGATCCGAACCCAAGTCTATAAAAATTCCTTCTTTGTCAAATTTCTCCCAAACATCTACTACATTTCCAACGAAAGCAATAGAAACTACTTCCTTATTTTCTTTTGCAACCCGCACACGCTCGCACAAAATATCCAAATCATCTATAAGAACATCAACCCATCCTTGAGAATGTCTTGTATGTGCAGCTTTCGGATTCACTTCTGCTGTAACAGAAATACAACCTGCAATATTTCCAGCTTTTGGCTGCGCTCCAGACATTCCGCCCAATCCTGCAGTTAAAAACAACTTTCCTTTGATTGCATTTTCCTCCTTGGAAATTTTCCGTACTGCATTTAATACAGTAATAGTTGTACCATGCACAATTCCTTGCGGACCAATATACATATACGATCCAGCAGTCATTTGTCCGAACTGCGTAACACCGAGCGCATTGAATTTTTCCCAATCATCTGGCTTAGAATAATTTGGAATCATCATACCATTTGTAACAACAACCCTTGGTGCTTCTTTATGCGATGGAAATAATCCCATTGGATGACCAGAATACATCACCAACGTTTGGTCATCCGACATTTCTGCAAGATACTTCATTGTCAAACGGTATTGAATCCAATTTTGGAAAACCGCTCCATTTCCGCCATACGTAATCAATTCGTGCGGGTGCTGTGCCACTGCGTAATCCAAATTGTTTTGAATCATCAACATGATGGCTTTTGCCTGTATGGATTTCCCAGGATATTCGTCAATTGAACGCGCAAACATTTTGTAATCCGGCCTATAACGGAACATATAGATTCTACCATACGTTGTCAATTCCTCTAAAAAATCTTCTATAAGTTCTTCGTGCTGCTCTTGAGGGAAATAACGCAAAGCATTTCGCAATGCTAATTTCTTTTCATCTAATGATAAAATATCCTTCCGTTTTGGAGCGTGATTGATAGCTGGTTCAAATGCTTTTTTTGTAGGAATGGAAGAGGGAATTCCTTGTAAAATATCTTCTTGAAAATCCACTGGTGTCATATTTGTATATTTTCCGTAAAGTTAAATACATTCTGTTAAAAGAAATCGTTTTAACAAAAAAGCTCGGCCAAAACCGAGCTTTTTATATATTAACTAAAATTAAAATTATTATTTCAGAATATTTATGAATCCATTAAATTCATATTTACCATCGTTGATTAAATCCTTTGCTCGAATAACCCAAGTATAGGTTCCTTGTTGAACAATTTTCCCTCCGTATGTCCCATCCCATCTTGCAGTAATGTCATGCGATTCCCAAATTGTTTCTCCCCATCTATTGAAGATTAACAATTCAAAATCATATACATCAACACCTTCCATGTTTATTCCCCAACTTTGGTTGTGCTCATCACCATCTGGTGTAAACGCGTTGGGAGCATAAATAATTACTTCCGGCAGAACAATAACAATCTGCGTAAAAGTATCAATACATCCAAATTGTGAGGTTGTAATTAAAGTTACTAAATATTCGCCAGTTTGTCCATCCGGAAACATCGTTTTCAGGTGTTTCAATTCAGAATAACTAGGAACTCCAGATTCCATGAACCATTGGTAAGAATCTCCGTTGATCGAATAATTCGTCAATTGAACCTCTGTATTAAACATTGTCGCTGGGTTAGGACTGTGTCTAAAATCTGCAACTGGTTTTGGGTGAACTGTCAAATAATTGTAGAATGTTGTAGAATCTATACAGCCAAAAGGTGAAGTAACAACCAACTGAACATCGTAAACCCCTGTCCATATTTCAGCCGTATTAATAACACTTTGATTTACGAACATTTGGCCATCTGAAATTTGCCAGAATAGGTAATCAGACATTGTTGGATCCGTTTCATTTTCCAATGTGAAAATTGCCGGTTCACACTTATTATCCAAATCGACTGAAATTTGAGGAATTGGAAGTGGCGCGAGTGTTACAATCGTTGACATTACCAAAGGAGTTGACTCACAAACATCTGTAACTGTAACCGTATACGTAAGAGTATACGGTGGATTTGCCGTTATAGAATTGTTAGCACCATTTCCTGTTTGACCAGAACTCCACGTAAATAAAAATGGCGATCCAATTCCGCCGACAGCATCTGCTGTTAAGATTGTTGGATATCCTGGACAAATAGTAATATCTGGAGAAATCGTTCCTGTTATTGGATTTCTTACAGAAACTAAAATCGAATCGACATTGGATGGACAGCCAATATTATTAAATGCTTGAACAACATAATAAGTATTAACTAATGGCGATCCAATCTGCGTACTAGCTGTTGTTGGGAATAGCTCCCAATTGTAAACAAAACTCGTTCCTCCTGTTGCAGATGCGGAAAGTGAAGCACTTCCATTTTGACAAACAAGAGTATCATTACTTACCGATAAAACCACAGCCACCGGATCAACAATTGTAACCGTTGTGCATGCTTGGCATAAATTTGCATCGCGGACACAAACCGTATACGTTCCAGCACCGAAACCAGTTCCGAGAGGATCGTTGCCCCAAGTTACACCATTATCAAAACTATACTGCGTTGCTGCTTGACCTCCTAATAAAATTGTACCATCCAATTCACCTTGACAAGATGTATTTGTCGTGGCAGTGGTAATATTCATTTGTTTAACAAAAATTTGAACAGTATCTCTTGCTAATCCACAAAGAGTGCTCGATTCGGTAAAAATAAATGAATATAATCCCGGTTGGTTTACAGTAACTGTTGGGTTAAGAGAATTCGTTGAAGGAGAGAATTGCACAGTTGGAGTTGGCGAAATTCCATTCGTTAGATAGGTCCAAAGCTTTGAATTTGTTGGAACAGTGAGCGTTCCTAGCAAACTTATTGGACTTCCAAAACAAACCGTATCATCTATTCCAGCACTTGGCACTAATGGAGGTAACACTACTACAGTTGTTGTTGCTGCAGAACTACAACCAATCCCGCTTACAGCTAAACTATATACACCAGCATTTGCAAAAGTTGAATTCGGAATTGTTGGGTTTTGAACGGATGAAGTAAATCCATTCGGTCCAGTCCAGCTGTATGTTGCGCCAACCGTACCATTTAATTGAATTGTCGCTCCAGCACAATAAGGTCCTGTATTGGTTGCAGTAATTCCATTTCCATACGCAATAGTTACATAACCAGATCCATTATTGGAAGCCTGCACGCAACCAGCACCAGCAGGAACTAAAGAAGAACCGCCGCCGCCGCCGCCGCCGCCATTTGCACCAGTGCAGCAGCCATCATTTCCGCCGCCGCCGCCGCCGTAATATCCGCCGCCGCCGCCGCCGCCAGAAGCAGTTTGCCAAAATCCACCATTTCCACCTTGTCCCAACGAACCAACTTGTCCACCTGGAGGCGTACTTGCCCATGGTGTTCCACCAGATCCTCCAGAAACTTGTGTTCCGCCAGTTCCACCAGCACCAAAAGTATTCGAACCTGCAACTCCTGTTACGCAACCGCCGCCGCCGCCAGCAACATTATTAGATCCGCCACCAGCTCCACCGCCGCCGCCAGCGATTACATATGGTGTTCCGTTAACATTTAAAATTGTTGCTCCACCACCGCCACTAGAGTTGTAAGCCGTATTTCCATTGTTAGAAACATATCCTATGCCACCGCCGTTGAATCCCGCAGCTCCATTTGAACTTCCGGACCCGCCAACTAGCATTGTAATAACTTGACCAGGCTGAACAGGAATTGTAGAAGTAATTACCGCACCATTTCCACCTAAATTACCACCACCTTCTGCACCTGCAACAGTAACTGTAAGAGATGAAACACAAGCAGGTACCGTCCAAGATTGAACACCACCAGTAGAGTTAAACGTTTGAGAATTTTGAGAAAAGGTGTTTATAGTAGTGAGTAGAATGCCTGAAAAAATGAATATTATAAACTTTACATTTTTTAACATATCTGAATTTTTTTTACAAATTCGTATGCTAATATATTTTAGATTTTGCATAGTAATAAACTTATATATAGTAATAGCTTTGTTTAAACTTGTGATTTATTTTTAGACGATAATTTTATATTTTCAGTTGCCTAAATTTAGAATAAAGATAATTTATTGATTCGAAAAAAGCATGCTTCCCAAACTAGATTGTTGTTTTTTTAACAACTATGTAGTTATTTTATAAAAATTTAAAGTTTTTACCTGGATAAACTGCTGCATATCCCAATTCTTCTTCAATTCGTAACAACTGATTATATTTAGCCATACGGTCACTTCTAGAAGCAGAACCAGTTTTAATTTGCCCTGTATTCAAAGCAACTGCTAAATCGGCAATTGTTGTGTCTTCCGTCTCCCCACTTCTATGGCTCATAACAGAAGTGTATCCATTTCTAGTAGCCAATTGAACAGCTTCAATAGTTTCCGTTAATGAACCAATTTGATTCACTTTTACAAGAATTGAATTGGCAATTCCCTCCTCAATTCCTTTTTGAAGACGTTTAGTATTTGTAACGAATAAATCATCTCCTACCAATTGAACGCTAGAACCAAGTTCATTTGTCGCCAATTTCCATCCGGACCAATCGTCTTCTGCCAAACCATCTTCAATAGAAATAATTGGATATTTCGTACACCAATCTTTATAGAAAGCTACCATTTCTGATGAATTTCTTTCTTCACCTGTAGAGCTGAAAATATATTTGCCTTTTTCTTCGTTGTAAAATTCAGAAGATGCTGCATCCAAAGCAATAAACATGTCTTCACCAGGAATAAATCCAGCTTTTTCGATGGCTTCCAAGACTACTTGAAGTGCCTCTTCATTGGAACCTAAATTTGGAGCAAAACCGCCTTCATCCCCAACATTTGTAGATAATCCTTTTGATTTCAGTACATTTTTCAAATGATGAAAAACTTCCGTTCCCCATCTGAGACCTTCAGAAAAAGATTCAGCACCAACTGGCATAACCATAAATTCTTGAATATCTATCAAATTATCCGCATGAGAACCACCATTCAAAATATTCATCATCGGAATCGGCATCGTTACAGCTCCTACACCGCCAATATATTTGTACAAACTTAAACCTGATTCTTGCGCCGCGGCTTTAGCTACTGCCAAAGAAACCCCTAATATTGCATTTGCACCAAGCTTCGATTTATTAGCTGTATTGTCCATCCGAATCATATGCGTATCAATAGCCTTCTGATCGAAAATATTCATGCCCTGTAACGCGTCGTTAATTAAAGTATTTACATTATTAACTGCTTCAAGAACACCTTTACCCAGAAATCTCGTTGAATCGTTATCTCGCAATTCAACAGCTTCATGAATTCCAGTTGATGCTCCAGACGGTACCGCTGCTCTACCAACAACACCGTTTTTTGTGAATACATCCACTTCTACAGTTGGATTTCCTCTTGAATCCAAGATTTGTCTTGCAAATACTTTAACTATATAACTCATAATTTATGTTCATTCATTAGTTGAATAAATTGATCGAATAGGTAGCGAGAGTCGTGCGGACCAGCAGACGCTTCGGGATGGTATTGTACAGAAAAAACAGGTTTCCCAAGCAATTCAATTCCAGCAATCGTATCGTCATTCAAGTGTTTATGCGTAACAACGACCGATTTATTTTGGTTCATACTCTCCTGGGAAATCACAAAACCATGATTTTGAGATGTTATTTCACCTTTTCCTGTTTTTAAATTCAAAACTGGGTGGTTAATTCCACGGTGACCATTGAACATTTTTTCTGTCTTCAAACCTTGACTTAAACCTAATATTTGATGTCCCAGACAAATACCAAATATTGGGGTTTCAGAATTAACCAATTCCTTCACTAAGTTTATTGCATTAGGCATGGAAGATGGATCACCTGGCCCATTCGACAACATGTAACCATCTGGATTAAAACTATCTAACTCGATTTTCGAAGTATTTTCAGGAAACACTTTAACATGGCAACCACGATCAACTAAACAGCGAATGATATTTTTCTTCACACCAAAATCAATTAATGCTACTTTCAAAATAGAATTTTCAGGTTTAATTTCGTAGGCTTCGTGCGTAGATACTTTAGAAGATAACTCTAAACCATCCATGGAAGGAGATTCTGACAATAATTCTTTTAATTCTTCAACATTTAAATTTTCAGAGGAAATTATTGCATTCATTGCACCTTTGCTTCTAATATGTCTTACAAGTGCTCGAGTATCGATGTCAGATATTCCAACCGTTTCACTTTCTTGCATAAAATTCTCTAATGATCCTTTTGCGGATGTTCTAGAATAGATTTCGGAGAAATTTTTGGTTACTAGACCGGCTATTTTCATTGATTCTGATTCTATCTCATCCTCAT
>CAIYXD010000104.1 GCA_903930085.1 uncultured Flavobacteriia bacterium | reverse complement strand
TATCAAAATACTTAGAAATATGAAAAAGAGCATAATCGTAGCTATTTTATCTTTGATTTCCGGTTTTTCATTGGCGCAGTTTGGCGCAGCTGGCGGAATAAGTGTTCTGAAAGCTTTTGGAATGCCAAAACCATACGTTGGAATTCACCTTGGTGGTGAGATCCCTAGAGATGATCAAGTTTCCTTGTATGGAAGAATTTCCATGTATGGAAAGCAAGAAGATCCAATAATAAGTTTTACGAATGTTAATGCAATCGATCCATTGACTTTTCCAAGTTCGAAGAATATTGTTTATCAAAATGCGATGAATTATACGATTATTGAAGGTGGAACGCGCTATTACATTGGTGATGGCTACGATTCTGGTTTTGGCGCATATGGCGGTGGAAATGTTTCTGCACTTTTTAACACCATCAAGCGCACGTATGGTGATTACGATCAATCTTTGTACCAGTTGAATACAACAGAAGTTGCAAAAGGATCTATTTTTAATGTTGGCTTTGGCTTGTGTGGGGGCGTGAAAAATACGTTTGCTGGAATTGGAACGCTCTATTTTGATGCTGGATTTTCCTATTTAATCCTTTCTATTCCAAGTAGTAACAGCATATCCACCAATATGTATACTCCTTTGCTTTTTACGTTTAACTTCGGTTTCCGAAAAGAATTCTATTGATTAATCCCGTTTTTTTTCTCTGAGGTAATTTCTCGAATTCGAAAAGACAGCTTTCTAAATTCGGATATCTTCCTGCCATTCCATTTTTTAAAACGGTTGTAACTTCTTCTTGAGAAAGTAAATTTGGTGCTGTTCGAAAGGATTCCTTGTAGCACATTTTTTGTAAAATTTCATACCATCCTTTGGGTAAATCCGAGTGATTTGGGAGCGGATGCGTCAATTGTAAATTTGTAAAAACACTAGGATTAGGATGGGTAAGCGGTAATTTACTAGCAAACATTTTCCAGATTATAATTCCCAATGCAAATTGATCCGTTCGGTGGTTAACCAAATCGAGCCGGTTTAATAGTAGTTCCGGTGCAGCATAACCAAGTGGAAAAAGAGTCGAACGTTTATTTTCTTTCGCCATATTAAGCGCCATTCCAAAGTCTATAAGTGAAATATGAAATTCTTCTCCAATCTGTTCAACTAGAATATTGGATGGTTTTAAGTCGCAATGGACAATCTTATTTTCGTGCAGAAATTCTAAAGTAGGAATAATTTTACTCAAAATAGATAGGAGGGAAGCGGCTCTTTTTCTGGAAGGAATTTTTCCCCAAAAAACACCTAAAGTTTCTCCTTTTAGATACCTTTTCACAAGCGTTATTTTCTCGTCATCTTCGAAAAAATCTAGCGTTTCCGGAAGGCTTGGGTGTTGAAAGGAGAATTCTGCCTCTTTTCTAAGTTGCGTTTGAATATTCGAATTATCAGGAGTTTTAATACACGTTTTAAACACGCAAAATGATAGATTAAAGCGATTTTGCGCTAGATAAACTTCTCCGAACTTTCGGTTTTTTTGATTCCCCAGTTTTTTAATTAGCGTATAGTTCTCTAGTGTTCCTGCCATAGAAGCTAAAATTAGCAAATAAGTTGCCTGAAATCGAACTGAAATACTATTTCTTTTTACAAATTCGCTTTCAATCCTATTTGAAAAGCTCTTGGCATTCCTGGACGCAAACCTGCTGGTCTGGTAGAAACTAAATATACCTTATTCGTTATATTTATTGCGTTTGCAACGATAGAAATGTTTTTGTGGATTTGAAATTTCACACCAGCATCCATAACGAAAAAAGCCGGAATTAATTCATCTGCCGGAATCGCTCCGAATCCTGCTACTGTTCGCATTTCACTATTGTATTTCGATCCCAGATTAACAGAAAATTTAGCGTTTTCAAATGTTAAATTTCCGGAAATCTGGTGTGCCGATAAATAAGGCAGCATATCGCCATTTTCAACCGTTCCCCAATCGCCAAACGTACTTTTGAAATCCGATTTGAAACGTGCATCTGTGAATGTATAACCAATAGTTAGCGGCATCGCGAAGTTCTTTTTTGACTTGGATAACACATCGTAAATAAATTGAAATTCAATTCCTTTCGATTCTGCTTTTCCACCGTTAAATTGCGCTCCAGAGCCTGTTCCTCCGCCAGCTGCCAAATCGGCTCCTAAGAGATTTTTATAGTCGTTAAAGTACACTACAACCTGAGAACTTATTCCTTTTGCGTAATATTTGAACCCACCTTCGTAATTTAAGGATTCTTCCGGTCGTGTCCCATCCGTTGTTCCAGGAGGCGCAAATCCCTTGTGAACGCCCGCAAAAGCTGCTAATTTTAAATTTATTTTATAGTCTAAAGCAATTCCAGGAATAAACACATCTACTGTGTTTTGCGTTGTTTTCAGATTCAAACCCGTTCTTGTTGGATCTGCATTTCCGTAATCTTTTTCGGATAAAACAATATGCTCGTGGCGCAGTCCGCTTGTCGCAGTTAACCGTTTGTAGATTAATTTATATTGAATGTAACTGGCCGCAGCTAGCGCGTTTGAAATTCGATTACTTTCCAATCCTGGGGCTCCAACAGCGGTAAGTAACATATTGCCATTACTCATTCTATATTGGTCTTCGTATTGAAAACGATCCATATTATCTTCGTGGAATCGGAAACCCAAATCGATATCGTGGTAGATTTTTCCAGTTTTGAAATCCAAACCAACAACCGTTTGAACACCTTGTGAATAATATGTTCTATTATTTCCTTTCACAAAAAGCGCATCTGAATTTTCACTGCTTTGTCCTTTTAAAATGGCATACGCTTCTGTGTAATTTGTCGTGCCATTCAGCAAAGAAGCAATTCCAATTTTTGCTCCAGAACTGTCTTTTACAGCGTCTAGTTTGTACCAGTTTCTATGGAAATTGTTCCGGTAAACTACGGTTGTTATATTTAAAAATTTCCTTGCCTTAATAACATGTGTCGCAGATATTTGTGTCTGGGTTGAAAGCATTTGATCTTTCTGTGATGCTGCATATCGGCGATATGGCGTTTTGTCAAAATCCTCTCTTGAAATTCCTAAATACGTATCGGCTGAATTCTCATTCGTGTTGCCTGCTTTGAATGTTAGCGATTGGAAATAACGCGCTGTAAGCTTTGTATTTATTCTAAATTTAACGATAAAATCACTTTTGTCGAAACCGGTATTTCCACCGTTATCCAATACTTTAAATCCATCTGAACTAAAATTTAAGGCTTCCACAGAATATCCAAAATGCGTAGTAGAATTCCCGATAAATGCATGCACATTTCTACCACCAAAACTTCCGCCAGTTAAACTTAATTTCACACGCAAATCGGAAGGAATTTGGTTGGAAATAAAATTAATTGCCCCGCCGGTTGTAAAAGGTCCGTATTTAATTTGACTGCTTCCTTTTAAAAT
>CAIYXD010000103.1 GCA_903930085.1 uncultured Flavobacteriia bacterium | reverse complement strand
TTGAAAGAAAACAGCTCGTCGGTTTCTCACAAGGCGGTCCAACAGCTATACGTTGGCAGTTTCAAGGAAATTTAAATGCAGATCAACTTATTATTTGGGCGAGTGTTTTTCCACCAGATTTAATATTGGAGACAGAAATTAGCGATTCCACTACTGCTACTCATTATTTTGTGATTGGTGAAAAAGATGCATTTTATTCCTTGGAACAACAAAACGAAGTACGAGCAACCTACGAATTACATGGCTTTACTTCGGTAAGTTACGATGGCAAGCACGACATTGAACCCAAATTAATCCAAAAATTGGTAGAAGAACTTTGATGCCAATGCACAAAGTACTTTTTTTATTTGGCACAATTTCTGATATTTGCACTGAAAACAAAAA
The DNA here is from genome assembly GCA_903930085.1 of uncultured Flavobacteriia bacterium. Taxonomy (GTDB): domain Bacteria; phylum Bacteroidota; class Bacteroidia; order Flavobacteriales_D; family Crocinitomicaceae; genus M0103. Next base: position 1,133 of record CAIYXD010000103.1, on the reverse strand, counting down.
AACATGAAAATTTTATTCACTCTTTTTACCCTTGTTGCATTTACTGGCTTTGGTCAAGACGCAAAATCGCAAGGTATTTTGGACAAGCTTTCCACGAAAATGAAAAGCCAAAAATCGTTCTACATCGAATTTAGTGCGAATATTAAAAATACCACTTCAGGCACGAACGAGTCGGAAACAGGAAAAGGCTGGGTAAAAGGTTCTAAATTCTATGCTTCTTACGGAGAAAACACAATCATCTCCAACGGTGTAAAAACTTGGACGATTGTAAAAGAAGAAAAATCCGTTTACGAAACAGATGCAAATGAATCGGACGAAGAATCCATGAATCCAAAGAAATTAATGACAATTTGGGAAAGTGGTTTTAAGAATAAATACGAAAAGGAAGATAAATTGAACAATGAAGCGGTTCACGTAATTAATTTATTTCCAAAAAACCCTGCAAAAGTGGATTACCACACCATTACAGTTTACATTTCGAAAACATCCAACGAATTGAAAAAAGCGGTAATGAAGTCGAAAGACGGAACAACAATGACGTATTCACTGTCCAAATTCACTTCCAACCCTGAAATTGAAGATACGAAATTTGTTTTCGACCTTAAAAAATACCCAGGGTATAACTTGATCAAAGACTAACGAAGTAAATCTTCACAAAAATACTTAATTGAAAAAGGCTGCTAAAATTAGCAGCCTTTTTCGTTCCCTATAAATGGGTATTATTTCTTTTTCTTTTTTAGTTTTTGCCCCTTGGTAATTGGTCTGCCATATTTTTCCTGCTTCATTTTTTTCCAATCCTTCCGCACATTTACCTTCTGATTTTTCTCCGATTTCTCATGAAAAGCCGGACCCACATTTTCTCGTTTCGCAATCTTTATTTCAATGTTAGGCATGAGATTTTTAGGCTCTTCGATTGGGATAAGTAGCGATGAAAACTCCAAATTTTCCGGTAAATCCAAATACGTTATTTTGTTCACACCCAAAGCTGTATCGATGCTATCGCTTACCACTTTTTCGAAGTCTGAGAACAAACTTATCGCAACGCCTTCCTGATCTGCCCTACCCGTCCTACCAATTCGGTGGATAAAATTCTCAAAATCATCTGGCGCATCAAAATTAATAACGTGCGTAAC
>CAIYXD010000102.1 GCA_903930085.1 uncultured Flavobacteriia bacterium | reverse complement strand
CTAATGCATCTATTAGGTAGATATTTCGTTTGGCGTAATAATCATCGATTGCAGGGTCGAGCTCATTTATAGTTTCTTTTATGGAATCTTTGTTTCTGGTGTCGCCAATGAATTTATCTTTTGAATTGGATCTTGCTTCTTGGAATGGTTTTTCCATTTCTGGATTATACGTGTTCAATTGAAACCATTTTACATTATCTAGAGAAACATCCACATTATCGGTAGAGTAGAACCAACCCCTCCAAAACCAGTCCAAATCAACTGCAGACGCATCTTCCATTGTCCGGAAAAAATCTGCTGGCGTTGGATGCTTGAATTTCCAGCGTTCACAATATATTTTAAAGGCATAATCAAATAATTCCCGCCCCATGATTGTTTCACGTAAAATATTTAGTGCTGTTGCCGGTTTGCCATATGCATTATTTCCAAACTGAAAAATAGATTCGGAATTGGTCATAATTGGCGAAATAAATTGTTTTTCACTGCGCATGTAATCTGCGATCATATACGCAGGACCTCTTCTGGAAGGATAAGCGCGTTCCCATTCTTGCTCGGTAAGGTATTGCACAAATGTATTCAGTCCTTCGTCCATCCAAGTCCATTGGCGCTCATCGGAATTGATAATCATTGGGAAAAAATTGTGTCCAACTTCATGAATTATTACGCCCCACATGCCATATTTTGTGTCTGCGGAATACGTTCCATCTTCTTCTGGACGTCCACCATTGAAACAAATCATTGGGTATTCCATACCGATCCATTTGGAATGCACGGAAATCGCAACAGGATAAGGATAATCTACGGTGTATTTGGAGTATGTTTTTATGGTGTGTGCCACCAATTTTGTAGAGTATTTTTCCCAAAGTGGATTTCCTTCTTTTGGATAATAAGACATTGCTAGAACGGTTTTGCCACCAACTTTTACAGCTTGGGCGTCCCAAATGAATTTTCGGGAAGATGCAAAGGCAAAATCTCGGACATTTGTAGCTTTAAAGTTCCATGTTTTTAATCCTTTTTCCTTTGATTTTTCTTTTTTCTCTGCTTCGTCTTGCGTGACCACCATAATCGGAGAGTCGGCTAGTTTTGCTTTTTCAAAGCGCTTGCGTTGTTCTGCTGTTAAAACGGAATTTCCATTTTGTAATTCGCCTGTTGCTCCAACAATATGATCGGAAGGAACGGTGATGGAAACATCGTAATCCCCAAATGGCAGCGCAAATTCTCCACGACCTAGGAATTGTTTATTTTGCCAACCTTCCACATCGTCGTAGACGCACATGCGCGGAAAGAATTGCGCAATGGTATAAAGGTAATTTTTATCTTTTTCAAAATATTCGTAGCCAGATCTGCCACCAACGGCCATTCTATCGTTTATATTGTACCACCACTTCACTTTAAAGGCAATGCTAGAATTTGGAAGTAACGGTTTACTCAAGTTTATGCGCAGCATCGTTTTATTGATGGAAAAGCTCATTTTTTGTCCAGATGTTGTGGTGATGGATTCGATTTTAAATCCACCATCGTAGTGAAAGAATTTCTTCTTTACATCTCCAATGTTCTTAAAATCCTCCATTTTTTCAATTTCGATTATTTTGGTGTCGGATTGTAAATCGTAGATGTTCTGATCCAATTGCAACCAAAGGTATTCCAATTTGTCGGGTGAATTATTGGTGTAGGTAATTGTCTCATCGCCAGTCAATTTTTGCGTTGCATCGTCAATTGTAATTGCAATTTTATAATCGGCTTTTTGCTGGTAATAATTATGTCCGGGTGCACCGCCAGCAGTTCTATACTCATTCGGAGTAGGAAGTTCTTGGTCTAATTGTGCAAATTTTGTTTGAGAATATGCTTGAGAACAAAGCAGGAGATAGGCAATTAAGAGCGTTTTTTTCATTTTTTTTGGAGAATTAATTCTTGTTCTTTCTGGGAAGTCAAAAATACAAATGTTGTTTTTGAATTGCGGTAAATTAAGGTCATTTTATTCTGTTGTTCTTTAAAAACATCCATCATAAAATCAAATTTTACAGAAATACGTTCTAGTGATTTAACCTGTTTTAAACTAAAATAAAATTGGGTGTTTCCAGTTAAAAGAAGTTCCATTCCTTCGAATTCCAACGTTTTCTGTTCGCCTGAAAATCGAAAACCAAATCCTTTTTGAATTTCTGTTTGAATCGTATCTATTACTTCTTTATTTTCCGCGTAACTAGCAAGATCTTTTGAAATGATTCCTTTACTTCTTAGCATATATTCCAAATCATGTGTGGAAACGATAACCGTTGCATGCAATTCTTCCGTAAGTTCATTGTAATCTACTTCGGCAAAGGCAAAATAGTAGTCGTGCGCTCTAGCGAGAGAGGAGAAACCTAATAATACAACAAGTAAAAATCTCATAGAATTAATGAACAAGTAGTTTTAACGAAATTAACAAAAAAACGGGAATCTTTATCTTGAATTTTAAGCTATTTAGGTCAGAAATTTGTTTTAGTGTATTCGTTAGGTTTTAGGGAACGAAGGAATTTTGCGTTAGGGATTGCAGCGTAAATCCTTTTGCTTTTTAGTTAAGAAGAAAAGATTGGAGCGGAAAGCCCGACCCGCAGGGGGAACGCCCAAAATAAAAGCACTGCAATTAATATTAAAACTTTAGTTAAAAATAAAAATTAGTGCAGAGAAATTGAAGCAAAAAAAAGTCCCGACTGAAATCGAGACTTTTAGAATTGTATGTGTTAATCTTATTTTTTTCTATTCTTTTGTTCCAATTGCGCTTTTTGCATTTGCTCTAATCGTTCTTGAAACTTGGATTTCTTTTTTTCTTTTGTTGAACCGACATTTGCAGATTTGCGCGCTGCCATTTTCAATTTCAACTTTTCTTCATCTACAAAGAATTGCTTGATAAGTACCATTATTAAAATGGAAACTAAGGTTGAAATGAAATAGTAGTAACTCAAACCAGAAGAATAATTATTGAAGAAGAAAATCATCATGAACGGGAAAATGTACATGATTACTTTCATATTCGGCATTCCAGGCTGTGTTGGTTGCTGCATGTTTCCACTATTCAAATGCGTATACAAAAGTGTTGTTCCGGCCATCAAAAGGGTGAATAAACTGATGTGATCTCCATACAACCAAATATTTACACCAAAATCCCAAATGGAATCGTATGAAGATAAATCCTCCGCCCATAGAAAAGGTTTTTGGCGCAATTCAAATGCGGAAGGGAAGAAGCGGAAAACGGCTAACAGAATAGGCATTTGAATCAACATCGGAAGACAACCTGCGAGCGGACTTGCGCCAGATTCCTTGTAAAGCGTCATCATTTCCATTTGTTTTTTCATCGCGTCTTCCTTGTTTGGGAACTTAGCTGTCAATTCATCAATTTCTGGTTTTAGAATTCGCATTTTAGCTGAGGAAATATACATTTTCCATTGCACCGGCATCAATACAAATTTCAAGATTAAGGTCAACATTAGAATAGCGATTCCCATTCCCATTCCTGTGCTGGACAAGAAGTTGAAAACTGGCTGTACAGCATATAAGTTGATCCAACGGAACAATCCCCAACCGAAATTCAAGACATCGTCGTAGCCTTGGTTGTACGATTTTAAAACTTCATAATCGTTGGGTCCAAAAAACCAATTCATATTTACAGTTGCATTGTTCACATCGGAAATATTCAATCCTGCAGATGCAGAAAAATCTTTCAAATGCGACCACGCTTTTTCGTGTCCTTCCGGATAGTTATAGGATTTAAACTTTGTACCATCTTTGCTAAAGCCATTTTCTGGACGTAGAAACGAGGAAAAATAACTTTGTTTAAAGGAAATCCACTCCACTTTATCTTCTGCTTCTTCTGAATCGTCTCCAGTTTCGGATAAATAACTGAATCCTTCTTGGTCGTAATTGTAACAAACGGTAGATACTCGGCGCTGCTCACTGAATAATCGTTCTGTTCTCCGGTAAGCTGTTTCCCAGTTGAACAACATATTGTTTGGGCTAACTTTACCTCCAAATCCTTCAATATGCAGCGAATAATCTAAATCGTAGGCGTTCTTTTTGAATTTATAGGTATTCTGTATTTTTTGTCCGTTGCCTAAATCCAGTTCAAACGTAATTGCATTTGCACTTTGTGAAACAACTTTAAACAGGTAATCTCCAGTTTTGATTTTTTTATTTCCTAAGGGAAAAACCAATTCGTTCACTGCGTCTCCTTCACCAAACAGGCGCAAAGGAGTAATTTTCGATTTTACTTTTCCTTTTTTCTCTTTACGTGTTTTGTTCGCGTAGTCTGAATACGATTCAAATTCTTTTAAATAAACAGCAGCTACAATCCCACCTTTTGTGGAGAAATCAATCGCCAATTTTTCATTTTCCAAACGAATCAAATCACCGCTAACGCCCTCTGCTAAACGTCCGGAAGTTGCCTTGATTGGCGCGATAATTGAATCTTGTTTTGTTACCATATCGGTGTAAACCAATCCTTCTGCAGTTGAAATCTGATTTCCTTTTTTATCTAATTTAGGAACTAGTGAGCCAATTGCCGCAGGTTTTTCTACTTTGGAAACTGTTTTTTCCGCTTTTGATTCTGCTGCTTTTTCTTTTGCCGCTGCTTCCTTTTTTTCGTTTAAAGCAACTTGTTGTTCTTGTTTCTTAAGTTCCTCGTTTGTCGGTTGGTTCACAATTGTGAAAACCGATAATATTAAACCTATCATTACAAGTCCAATGACCGTATTTCTATCCATTTTATTAGTTTGTTTTATGAGTAATAGCGGCTTTTACAAAAGCTACGAAAAGTGGGTGAGGAGTTGCGACCGTACTTTTATATTCTGGATGAAATTGCGCACCTACAAACCACGGATGGTCTTCAATTTCTATGACTTCAATCAAGCCAGTTTCGGGATTTTTTCCTGTTGCTATCATTCCAGCCTTTTCAAATTCTTTCGTATAGGCACTATTGAATTCGTATCTGTGGCGGTGGCGCTCGGTTATTCTATCTGAATTATAGGCCAACGCAGATTTTGATTCTGGTTTTAATTGACATTTATAGGCACCAAGTCGCATGGTTCCGCCCATATTTGAAATGGCTTTTTGTTCTTCCATCATGCTGATTACAGGATGTGTGGAATCTTCCGCAATTTCAGTTGTGTGCGCATCGGTATAACCAAGTACGTGTCTAGCGAATTCAATCACAGCACACTGCATTCCCAAACAAATTCCAAAAAATGGCACTTTCTTTTCTCGTGCATATCTTACTGCTTCGATTTTACCGGAAATTCCTCGAGAACCAAATCCCGGTGCAACTAAGATACCATCTAAACCTTGTAATTCCTCATCAATATTTGCTGCTGTAAGTTTTTCGGAATGAATCCATTTTACGTTGACGCGGGCTTCGTTTGCAACACCTGCATGAATAAATGCTTCACTAATGGATTTGTAAGCGTCTTTTAACTCTACGTATTTACCAACTAATCCAATGTTAACCTCTGTTTTAGGATTTTTTAACCGATCGATAAATCTTTTCCAGATATCCAGGTTTGGTGTTGATTTAGAAGAAAGTCCAAGTTTCTCCAAAACTACTTTATCCAATTCCTCTGCTTGCATTAACAAGGGAACATCGTAAATCGTTTCTGCGTCCCGTGATTCTATAACTGCGTTGATATTAACATTGCAAAACTTTGCAATTTTCTTTCGCAGATTCAAATCCAATTCGTGCTCCGTACGGCAGCATAAAATATCAGGTTGCACACCAAGTTCCAACAATTGCTTAACGGAATGTTGTGTTGGCTTTGTTTTTAACTCGCCAGCTGCTGCTAAATAAGGAACAAGTGTCAAGTGTATCACGATACAGTCGTTTTCAAATTCCCACAGCATTTGTCGCACGGCTTCAACGTATGGCAAAGATTCAATATCTCCAACGGTTCCGCCAATTTCTGTGATGACTATATCGTATGTTCCTTTTTTTGCGAGCAATTGAATCCGATCTTTTATTTCATCGGTGATGTGCGGAATTACTTGAACTGTTTTTCCTAAAAACTCACCACGGCGTTCTTTTTCAATTACAGCCTGGTAGATTCTGCCGGTTGTAACATTATTGGCTTGGGAAGTTGGAACATTTAAAAAACGTTCGTAATGACCAAGATCTAAATCTGTTTCTGCTCCATCGTCGGTTACAAAACATTCTCCGTGTTCATACGGATTCAGTGTTCCCGGATCGATATTGATGTATGGATCTAATTTTTGAATGGTGGTTGAATAACCACGTGCTTGTAATAATTTTGCTAAAGAAGCAGAAATAATTCCTTTACCCAGTGAAGATGTTACTCCCCCTGTTACAAATACGTATTTCGTTGAATTTGACATGTATTTCTTAAATGTAACTACGGGGCGCAAAGTTAGCAGATTCATTCAATTATCTACGCGAATTTCAGGAATAGAATTAAAATAATATCAACAAAATGGAATGATTTGTTAATTCGACCAATTTTCGTTGCTTCCAATCTGAAAATATAGCTTGTTTTTACGGATGGAATCGTTGTCAAAAACCGGGCAACCAATAGCGTTTAATCGAGGATAATGTGGCGTATTTCTTTCTACGGAAGAAGGTAGAAATTGAAGATCGTGTGCAAGTCGATTTTGGAAAATATGTCTTATTCTCTCGCTATCCAACCCAATTCGAGCTTGCGCAAATTGAGCGTAACCAAGATTATAAGAAATGCCACCGTATAAAATTCCATGACTCGTTTTGCCGTAAGGTAAATCTTCCAAAATTCGAAATCCGCTTGGACAATTTTCAGATTTAACTTTCGTCCAGATGGAATTGGCAGTTTCTCCTGTCCAGATATACAATCCTGTGGAAAACTTGACATTGTTTTTCCGATAAGTTACAGCAATGTGTCCTGTTCGAAAACGGTCTTTTGCCTGACCTCCAAATACATCGTTTTCGATTAATACTGCTGTGTTTTTAAGATGCATCGACCAGCCGCCAGAAAGCTGGGAAGTTTGCGCATTGTCGTAATACCAAACATAATTATAACCAATTCCATAATTGTAGCTAGAATTATGGAACAAACCATTCAATTGAAAATCCGGTGTAATTTGTCTTTTTCCACCTAGAAGTAAAGCGCCTAGAGTTGTTCTCGACTCCCAAAAATCGGATCGGTTCCCGTAGCCTTTTAAATTATACGTTAGGCTCGATCCAACATTTATCTGGTAAAAATAATCTTGGTAGTAGGAATTCAAAGAAAGTCCGACACTATTTACGTGTGATCCAAAATTTAGTAGTACACCAAAAGAAGCACCAAATCTGGTGTTACTGATCGTTTGACCAAATAAAAAACCAGGTATTAAAAGTAGAAAGAGAACTCCTTTTTTCATTGTGAAGGATAAAACAAAAAACATTCCAAAAGTAAAATTCCCCAACAAACCAATTAGATTTACCAATTATCCAAAAATGCGCTGTACATTTAAAACAGTATTTATTTTTGTTTTATGTCGGTAAGTAAAAGGCTTTATTGGGTTGCACAACTAGTTGGATGGGGTTTTTATGCTTTTTTGATTTTTCTCGCTTCGTATTTAAAACATCCAGAAAAGATCGATGGTGTTTTAGTGGTTAAACT
>CAIYXD010000101.1 GCA_903930085.1 uncultured Flavobacteriia bacterium | reverse complement strand
TACTCGCTAGATCAAATGTGTATTACAACCAAGTTGCAGATAAAATTGTGGCCATCCCAACAAAAAACTTGTTTATTTGGTCGATGCAGAATATTGGAAAGGTTGCGATTTTTGGCGCAGAAGCCTCACTGGATGCAAACTATTCCTTCAACGAAAAATGGAGTTGCGCTACTTTGCTAAATTATACCTTACAGCTTGCGCAGGATGTTACGGATCGAGAATCGCCAACGTATGGAGATCAGATCGCCTATATTCCCCAGCATGCGTACAACGCAGATTTTTCTGTGAAGCGCAAAAAAATCGGTTTTCGTTGGAGTATGTATGGAAATTCCTTGCGCTATTCCTTAAACGAAAATACGCTTGCAAATCAAGTTGCCGGATTCACACTACACGATCTTGCCATATTTGGTTCGTTTACACTTAAAAATCAAGCGTTTCGATGGCAGTTTTCGTGTAAAAACGCATTTAATTCTTCGTATGCTATTGTTCGGTATTATGTTATGCCCGGAAGAAATTACTTAATTTCCTTGAATTATGCGCTTAATTAGTTGTTTCTTTCTCCTTTTCGTGCTTTTTTCATGTAAAAAGGATGCGCCGGAAGTTGCTGAAGTTCCTCACTTGGAAAGTGGCATATTGGTGCTTTGTGAAGGATTATTCCAACAAAATAATGCTTCCATTTCATGGATTGATACCAAAACAGATGCGGTGAGTTTAGATTTTTACGAGAATCAAAATGGCCGATTACTTGGCGATACGGGGAATGATATGAAAATCTACGGTGGAAAGATTTACGTCATCGTGAACAATTCCAACACGGTTGAAGTTTTATCGAAATTCAATGCGAAAAGCATAAAACAAATCTCCATGCAAGAGGAATCTGTTGGAAAGCAGCCGCGTTCCATTGCGTTTTATGGTTCAAACGCATTTATAACGTGCTACGATGGATTTGTAGATGTTTTAGACACTGCAACGCTCAAAATTACCAATCGAATTGCAGTTGGTCTCAATCCAGAAGGTTTGGCGGTTTCTAATGGAAAATTATTTGTGGCAAATTCGGGCGGATTAAATTATCCACAAGTTGATTCAACCGTTTCAGTTATTGATTTAGGTACTTTTCAAGAAATCACAAAAATTGCAGTTGGAAAAAATCCAGGCGCTGTGGTTGTCGATGCGCAGGGCGATATATATGTTGTTGCGCGCGGAAATTACGGCACAATTCCTTCCCGCATGGTGAAAATCAATCCGCTGACCAACTTGGTTGCAGAAACATTTGTGTTTGATGTTACTGCAATGGAACGAATGAACCAGTATTTTTTGATTTCGTATTATAATTTTTCAACGCAATCCAGTGAAATTATGCTTTTCAATACGGAGACGGAGCAAATCGAAAACACTGATTTTATTGCCACGACTGGAATTACCACCTTGTATGGCGTTAAATACAATGCACAAAACAACAAGATTTACTGCCTCGATGCAATGAATTTTACCAATACTGGTTATGTTCGACAATACAATGCTACTGGCGTTTTCGAAAAAAAATACCACGTTGGATTGAACCCGTCCAAATTACTGTTTTATGAATAAATTGATAGTATTTTTCACGTTAGTGGCTTCTATTTCCTTTGGACAAAGTTTTGCGCCTGCAGCCGGACAAATCGGATCAACCGCCATCCACAAAGATTCTTCGGTAATTGTTAATTGGGCAAATGGAATTGTGGTGAGTCGCGGCTTTTTAAATAGCGCAAATCCCTTGCTTGGTAACGCATCTTTTGGTTTGGATAATTTCGGTTTAGGAATTGCCGAAGCGGATGGAATAACCGTCGTTTCGTTGGGCGATGGCGGAAGTGCAACACTGACTTTCCCCAGACCAATACGCAATGAAGCGGGTCCGGATTTTGCGGTTTTTGAAAATGGTTTTGCAGATAATTACATGGAATTTGCGCATGTGGAAGTTAGCTCCGATGGAATTAATTTCGTTCGTTTTCCATCCGTGAGTGAAACGCCATTGCTTCCGCAACT
>CAIYXD010000100.1 GCA_903930085.1 uncultured Flavobacteriia bacterium | reverse complement strand
CCATCTGCGCCAGCCGCAATTAAAGGCATTGTTAGCGCATCATCGCCACTCAAAATACCAAAGCCTTCTGGGCGCAAACGAATTAATTCCATTATTTGCTCCATATTTCCAGAAGCTTCCTTCATCGCAACAATGTTTGGAATTTTTGCTAACTCCAAGGTTGTTTCCGGCAACATATTCGATCCTGTTCGTCCTGGAACGTTGTATAAAATAATCGGCAAATCCGTGCAGGAAGAAATATACGTATAATGCGCAATAATTCCACTTTGGATTGGTTTGTTATAATATGGTGAAACAGATAAAATGCCATCTACACCTGCAGGAACTTTCTTGAGCGTTTCGCCGACAGCAAGTGTATTATTCCCACCAACACCATAAACAATCTTTAATTTTCCATTGTTTTCAGCTATTACAGTTGCTAAAACTTCCATTTTTTCTTCCTGACTCAAGGTCGGAGATTCACCTGTTGTTCCCTGAACAACTAAAAAATCCGTACCGCCTTCCAATTGCAGACGCACAAGCGAGCGAAGCGCATCAAAATCAATTGAATTGTCTGAATGAAAAGGAGTTACCAATGCAACTCCGGAACCTGTAAATACATTATTCATACGTATCTTTTCGTGTTAAAAAATCACTATTTATAAACCTGAAACTCAGATTTAAGGTAATTCTTTGTTAATTTCAACCGGAAATTTTTTCCAGTGCGTTTTTAGCAAAATTAAGTATTTCCGATGGATTTTCGGATTGACAAACAACTCGAATTGAAAAAATATCCAACACTGTATTCACGCCGATTTTTCTTTTCACATGTAATTTCGAAAAGAGTTTTGCAATTTTCTTATCGTTTGATTCCAACCATATTAAAATGTCGTAAGGCTGCACCATTGCGGTGAGGAGCAATTCGTCCTTGATCTTTTTAAACAAAGAAAAATCTTTTGGCGATACATAATGTATCAATTTATGTTGTTGAAGATTTTCTTTTTTAATTTCTTTGGGAAGTGTTACAATAATATTTACGCTTACGACATTACTATCATTCAAAATTGTGTCTAGGGCTAATCTATATTGTCTAAAATGTTCTTCATTTTGGTAAGGAAAAACTACCAACAAACGCTTCGTTTCCATCCAAATGTTTGTTGAATCACCCACTCTATTTGTTTATTAATTGAATGAATTCATCTTCCGAAAGTATTGCTATTCCTAGATCTGTAGCTTTTTTCAATTTTGCGGGACCCATATTTTCACCTGCAACCACATAATCCGTTTTATTCGAGATAGCCGATACATTTTTTCCGCCATTTGATTCAATTAATTCCTTTAGTTCATCCCGAGAAAACGCATTGAAGACTCCAGAAACCACAAACGATTTTCCTTCCAATTTATTGGATGCGCCAACTTTTTCTTTGATTTCAAATTGCAATCCAGCTTTTTTCAATCGGTCGATAAAATGCAGGTGTTCCTCATTCAGAAAATACTGCTGCAAGGAAATCGCTATTTTCTCTCCAATTTCCCCAACGTTTGTTAAATCGTCAAATTTTGCAGCAATCAATGCATCCATATATTTAAAATGCTTCGCCAATTTTTTAGCGACTGTTTCCCCGACAAATCGAATTCCAAGAGCGAATAAAACCCGTTCAAATGGGATATTTTTTGATTCTACCAATCCTTTAATTAAATTATCTGCTGATTTATCCGCCATTCTATCTAGCTCAACAACTTGATCAAACGTTAAATCGTATAAATCCGCACTCGTTTTAATTAAACCTTTTTCGTATAATAAATCAATCGTTTCTGCTCCTAGTCCGTCAATGTTCATTGCTTTTCTACTGATAAAATGTTCCATTTTACCTTTCATTTGCGGCGGACAAGCATCTTCGTTCGGACAATAATGGTTTGCTTCGCCTTCTCTTCGAATCAAGGTGGCGTTGCATTCCGGACAACTTTCAATAAATTGGATTATTCCAGCATCTTTTGTTCTTTTTTCAGTATTTACGCCAACTATTTTCGGGATAATTTCGCCTCCTTTTTCGACGTAAACAAAATCATTTACGTGTAAATCCAATCTTTTGATTTGATCGGAATTGTGCAGCGAAGCCCTTTTAACCGTTGTTCCGCCTAACTGGACAGGTTTTAAATTAGCAACTGGCGTAATGGATCCAGTTCGACCAACTTGGTAAACAACGGATTCAAGTTTTGTTTCAACGCGCTCGGTTTTGAATTTATACGCAATTGCCCAACGAGGAGATTTTGCAGTGAATCCCAATCGTTTTTGTTGCGCATAATTGTTGACTTTTACCACAACGCCATCAATTTCAAATGGTAAATTATACCGTTCCTTATCCCAAAAATGGATAAAATTCATAATTCCTTCCGCAGAATCGGTTTTTTCAATCATTCGGCTTTGCTGAAGTGGAATTTTAAAACCCCATTCGCCAGCCTTTTGAACCGTTTCAAAATGTCCTTCAAAAGCAAGATTATTCCCATAAACGCCATATAAGTAGGAATCCAAATTGCGTTCGGAAACCACCTTGGAATCTTGCATTTTTAATGTTCCAGATGCTGTATTTCTTGGATTTGCAAAGAGTTGTTCTCCATTTTCTTCCCGTTCTGTGTTAAGCTTTAGAAAACTAGCTAGCGGCATGAAAATTTCACCTCGAATTTCAAAATCTTGCGGGAAATCGCCGCGCAACTGCAAAGGAATCGTTCGAATTGTTCGCACGTTTGCGGTAATTTCTTCTCCTTGTGTTCCATCACCGCGCGTAACGGCACGCGTTAAAAATCCATTTTCATACCGAATTCCAATTGCAACGCCATCGTATTTTAGCTCGCAAACATATTCTATTGCACCATCTTCCAGTTTTTTAATGCGATTTTCCCATTCTAAAATTTCCTCTTCCGAATACGTATTGGAAAGGGAAAGCATAGGAAATGTATGTGCTACGGTTTGAAATTTCTTCGTAATATCGCCACCAACGCGTTTTGTAGGACTACTTTCGAAAGAAAATTCTGGGAATTGTTTTTCTAATTCCTGCAATTTCTCCAACAATTTGTCGAATTCATAATCCGAGATTAGCGGATTACTTTCCACATAATACGCATGATTATGGTAATTTATTTCTTTCGATAACCGAAGAATTTCTTCTTTTGCTTCGTCCTTATTCATTTCGTGAAATTACGGCTTTTCTGCCTTTATCATGCGCAGCTTACCTTGTAAATCTTTCCTCATCTCCATGTTAACAAAACCAATTGCTTTCAGTAAATCAGCTGTTTCAACGCTTAAATCCTCGTGTATTTCAAAAAACAACTTTCCACCAGATTTTAAATTCAGGAGTGCGTTTTTTCCAATTTCTCGGTAAAAAATCAACGGATCATCATCCGCAACAAAAAGCGCAAGGTGCGGCTCAAAAGTCAGCACATTTTCCAGCATTTCCGATTTATCTTTCATTGGAATATAAGGCGGATTTGAAACCCAAATATCTGAATATTGAAGTTGACTTGAAACCGCAGAATCTGGCGTTTTCGCATCGCTTAATACTGTTGTGACGGAAAGATTTAATTGTTTTG
>CAIYXD010000099.1 GCA_903930085.1 uncultured Flavobacteriia bacterium | reverse complement strand
CCATGTTTCAGCATTTTATCTGCTAGTTTATATCCTTCCAAAATATGAGTAAAGGTATTGATGCGGAAATGCATGGAATCGGCAAGATGCATGAGCATGTTGATTTCAGATTGAACGTAGGAATGGCAAGTAATGAATCGTTCCGAACGCAAAATTTCCGACAAAACTTCCAATTCTAAATCTTTTCGAGGTTTTAAAATCCCCTCTTTTTTGCTGTAGGAATAAGTGTCCCACTCTTTTTGATAAGCTATTGCACGAGCAAAACCGTCGTAGAAAACTTGTTCAACTCCCATTCGCGTTTGGGGAAAACGCACGGAATTATAATCTCCCCAATTTGCTTGTTTAACATTTTCGCCAAGCGCACATTTGATGAATTTTGGTGCGTTGACTATCAACATTTCTTCTGGAGAATGTCCCCATTTCAATTTTATAAGTGCAGATTGTCCTCCAATTGGGTTCGCAGAGCCATGCAATAATTGCGCTGCGGTAACGCCACCGGAAAGTTGTCTGTAAATATTAATATCGTCTGGATGCACAACATCTGCAATACTCACTTCTGCTGTTATTGCTTGTCCACCTTCATTTACGCCTTTGGAAATTGCAATGTGCGAATGTTCATCAATTATCCCAGAAGTAAGGTGTTTTCCTGTCGCATCAACAATTTTTGCACCCGTTGGGATGGCGAAATTACCTTTTCCAACAAAGGTGATCTTACCATCGCTAACGATTACGGTTGCATCTTCTAAAATTCCGCTCTGCTCATTGGTCCATACAGTAGCATTTCGAAAAACTGTTGTTTCAGCTTTTGGTAATTCTTGGAATCCATATGCCATATTTGGAAACCATAATTTCTCCGAATAAGAAGTGTCGCTTTTAGTCGGTTCTATTTCTTTTTTCTTTTGATCCGACTTTTGATTGCGCACGGCAGACCATTTTACCCATTTACCAGTTGGCAGCATTCCGTCACCTTCAAAAACCCCAAATTTACTGTTGACTTTTGCATGCAATGTGACGCTACCATTCCAATTGTTGTCATCCACGTTGAATTGAAGGGTAATATCATCACCAATTAAATTCACGTAAACTTTTGGGGTTAGCGTATCGAGAATAATGCGTCCTTTTTTTCCATCTTCTCTTTCTCGGATTGTTTGAATCTTTCCACTAAATTTTCCGTCCGCACCCGTTATCTCTAACGGAAATTGCTTACCATCAATTAATATGTTGTATTTTCCTGCTACATCTTGTTTTGCAATATTCTCCACCATATACTGCGTTCCAAGCAACCAGGATTCCAGTCTTTTTGCTTCTTCTTCGAACGGATTTGCAGAATAAATGGTGAAGCTTGCTTTCTTTCCATTTTCCAATGTGCCAAGTTCTTTTTGAAGGTTTAAAATTCTTGCTGGCTCAATCGTTAGGGAATTTAATGCTTGACCCGCAGTTAATCCGCGCTCAATCGCTTTGCGAATATTTTTCCAGAAACTTGCTTCGTCCTTTTGACCAAGACTTGTGAAGCAAATTGGAATAGTATTTTGAACGAGAATTGCAGGGTTAGAAGGCGCTAACTCCCAGTGTTTTAAATCGCTCAGAGGAATTTGTCTTGCGATGTATGGATCTTTTACTTCGTACGGTTCCGGGAAATTAATTGGCAGAATAATAGCGTTTTTAGTGTTTTTTAATGCTCGAACTGCCATGTATTCATTTCCTGAGCCGAGAAAATTGAAAGCGTAATTAAACTCATCCGCAATTTTTCTTGCGCGAAGAATTTCCCATTTATCTGCAGTTTTGAAGATAAAAGGAAGTGCAATAGTTTCTTGCAAATGCTCTAAAGACAAGTTGGTTTCGCTTGGATTTGTTTGTGCATACCATTCGTAATCATAAAAAAACTGTCGAAGTAGTGCAATTGATCCCATTTGTGAACTTGGATACGTTTGTTTGGAAACGCCTTTTTCAAAAGAATAAAATTGGGCTGCCTGCGGTAAAATTAATTGTTTGTTAGATGATTCAAATCCCAAAGAAACGAAAGCGCCAGTTCCTCTAGATATGCCATCTTGAATATGTGTTACTGCAAAACCAAATCCCATTTTAACCAATGCCTCGTTTGCTTTTTGATCAATTTGATATACTTGGCTCGCATCCGTTTCTGGATGCATAGTTTCATTCCAATAATATGCTCCTTGTTTTGAACTCTCTAATTGCGGACGATTAGAATTGTTTGTGCTAATAGGTTTTGGAAGACCTACATTCGAATACATTTCAATAAAAGCAGGAACTATTGTTTTTCCTTTGCAATCTATTTCTATGGCGCGCTCAGGAATAATCACTAAAATTCCGGCATCAACAATACGATCGTCTTCAATTAATAACGTACCATTTTCAATCGTTTTTTCCGGAGAAACGATAATTCTAGCATTTTTAAAAGCAACCATTTTGGGCTTGGATGCTAGTGTTCCATTTTGCGGATTGTACTGTGACAAGGAGCAGAATGAAATGAAAATTATAAATAGTAAAACGTATTTCATATTCAATGTTGGCTAATTCTTTGATTTTAATGAATGTGAAATTAATCAAAAGCTAGGATTTCTACTATGGGCTTGTCGATTCTTTTTTTGTGTATTTTTGTAAAAAAACAGAATTATGTATAATGGTTTATTACACGCGCACTCCGGATTGAGATGGATAGCGTTAATTTTATTGGTCGTTGCAATAGTAAACGCACTTATTTCCAAAGGAAAAGGCAGTTACTTGAAGAAGGATAAAATGATTAATCTTTTCACGATGATTATGTTGCACACGCAATTACTGATTGGATTTGTTCTGTATTTTCTTTCTCCAAAGGTGAATTTCTCGGAAGGATGGATGAAAAATCCACTTTTTAGATTTTACGGAATGGAACACCTTTTATTGATGCTAATCGCGATAGTATTGGT
>CAIYXD010000098.1 GCA_903930085.1 uncultured Flavobacteriia bacterium | reverse complement strand
GTACGATTCATATGCTAAACCAACTCCCCCGAAAAAGTCCAATGAGAAACGACTGGAAATCCATTTTTGAAAACCAAAATTGAACGAGAAGTTCACGTCACTTTCACTTCCTTTTGTATCATCCAAATTTCCTGAATAATCATGAAGTCCGTTGTTCATCAATCGATATTTAATCACAGGTGAAACATAAAATCCATTCAACACTTTCCCATTGTCCATCGGGTAAAATCTGAATCCTGTTGAAAGGAAAAATCCTACTTTACTCGTTTGATCTACGTAATTATATGAACTGAAAGGATCAACATAATAATGATTTTCATTCACTGATAATCCAATATTCGAAAGGGTTGGACCAAATTCAATTTCAACACTCGAATAATCACTAATTTTTCGCTCATAACCAAAGTTAATTTCTCCTGCAATCATTTGTAATGGACTGAATTTAACAACAGAAGTATTATCTACTAGTTTTTTGGTTCTTTGGCTTCTAACTTCAGATTTATATGCACTCTTATCTATTATAACCACTTTTTCATCTTGGCCAATTACTTGAAACATTAGACAAAAAAATCCCAAACTTGCAATTAACTTTTTCATTCGTCAAAATTTTAATTCCCCTATATAATGTGAAATAAACACTTTTATTTTATTTCAATACTATCTTTTTTTGCAAAACACTTCGAATCAAACTCAAAATCCAATCTTCCAAGCTGTAAACCTGCCCATCCAACTTGATTAATCAGGACTGTTTGTCCGTCTAAGTTTTTTTCTTCAGTTGGTTTTTCTAAAAACGTATGTGTGTGGCCACCAAGAATAAGATGGATATTTTTTGTTTCACGCGCCAAACGACGATCTGAAATTTTTTCGTCTGTATATTCATATCCCAAATGACTTAAGCAAATAATTAAATCACAGCCTTTTTTCTTTAAAAGTTCAGCTTGGGAATTTGCCGTTTGAATGGGGTCTAAATAGATTGTTTCGCCATATTTCGCATCTGGAACAAGCCCTTTTAATTCAACGCCAAGACCAAAAATTCCAATTTTTAATTTTCCTTTTTTGAGTATTACATGTGGAACGGTTTGATCCTTTAAAATAGTAGCTGAAAAATCATAATTGGCACATACAAATGGGAATTTAGCATATTGTTTAGCTTTCAAAAAACCATCTAATCCCGCATCAAAGTCATGATTCCCCATGGTCGCTACATCGTAACTCATTTCAGTCATGAGTTTCATTTCCAACACACCACCGTATTTATTAAAATATGGCGTTCCTTGAAAAATATCCCCAGCATCAAGAAGTATAACGTGTTCTTCCTCTTCTCGTATTTTATTGATTAAACTGTACCTTTTTGAAACGCCACCCATATTTGGGTATTTAGCATGATTGGATGGAAACGGATCAATATTCGAATGGGTGTCATTCGTATGCAAAATCGTAAGTCGTGAAACTTTTTTCGTTTTTTCAGAAGTAGTTTGAGCCACCAATTTTGATGAAACAACAAAACCTCCAGCAACCAAAAAACTATTTCTTACAAAATCTCTTCTTTTCATCTCAGAAATTTATTCGTGTCACAGAATCTTCAATTAACACACCTTGCGCCTTTGCCTCATCAATTAAGCAATCACGCATGACCTTTCCCGTTAGAATTACATCCTCAGATTTTGAAAAAAACGTCATTTTATCACCACCGTTTTTCAAATAGTCCGAT
>CAIYXD010000097.1 GCA_903930085.1 uncultured Flavobacteriia bacterium | reverse complement strand
ACGCTTTACCGCATGTTCGTATTCTTCTAGAATTAATGCGCCACTTCCTTCTCCTAAAACAAAACCATCGCGGTCAAGATCAAAAGGACGAGATGCCGTTTCCGGAGAATCATTTCGTGTAGAAAGCGCTTTTAAGGCATTAAATCCGCCCATTCCCATTTGGTTTACAGCAGCTTCTGAACCACCAGTTACAAATGCATCGGCTTTTCCTAAGCGGATTAAATTAAACGCATCAATAATTGCATTTGTCGCAGAAGCGCAAGCAGAAACGGTAACGTAGTTTGGTCCGCGCAATCCGAATTTAATGGAAATATGACCAGCAGCAATATCTGCGATCATTTTTGGGATAAAGAAAGGATTGAAACGGGGCGTTCCATCTCCTGAAAAGAAATTTTCAGCTTCGTCTTGAAAGGTTTTTAAACCACCAATACCAGAACCCCAAATCACGCCGATTCGATCTAAGTTTGGATTAGATTCCAAAAGTGCAGCATCCGCCATGGCTTCCGTTGCGGAAACCATAGCATACTGTGAAAATTGATCTAATTTTCTTGCTTCTTTTCGATCCATGAAATCTTCCACATTGAAATTTTTCACTTCACAAGCAAAGTGGGTTTTGAATAAAGAAGCATCGAATTGTTTTATTGGAGCAGCTCCACTCTTTCCTTTCAGCAACGCATCCCAGTATTCACCTAATGTGTTTCCAATAGGTGTGAGCGCACCCATTCCAGTAACGACAACTCTTTTTAATTCCATACAGAACTTCTTTAGTCTACAATAACTATCTATTCAATTAGTTTGCGTTCTCTTCAATGTAAGAAACTGCATCACCAACTGTTTGGATGTTTTCCGCTTGATCGTCTGGAATAGCGATATTGAATTCTTTTTCGAATTCCATAATCAATTCTACTGTGTCAAGTGAATCAGCTCCTAAATCGTTTGTGAAAGACGCTTCATTCGTTACTTCACTTTCTTCAACACCCAACTTATCTACGATAATAGATATTACTTTTGATTTGATATCAGACATTTCTTCTCTTTTTAAAGGTTAATCAGGCTGCAAAGAAAAAAACAATGCAGCAAAAAACAAAATTATTTACCTATTATAATTCAAGAAGTTGCACACAATTCTATTTTCAATGCTCGTAAACAAGCAGTTTAACTAAGTTAAATCAAATTATTGGAGGAATTTTAACCGAATGAAATTCAGCTGAAATTCTCTAATTGTCCAGCCAAAAAGTTGAATTTCATGCTTTGGCGTCGCTAAAATACTTTTTAAGCAGTATTTAAAGTTCAACTAATATGTCCTTTTCGCTAGTTTTCTAAGAATTTTAAAACAATTTAACTTCTCCACTATTTATCCGTTTTTTATCGGTTCACTTTGCCATTTATGGTCGATACTTTGTAACTTTGAGGCATGTTAAAAATTCGTTTGGCTATTTTTGCTTCTGGAGCTGGAAGTAATGCACTAAATATTTTGCGCCATTTTGAAAACAACGCGCACATCGAAGTTGCATTTTTAATGACTAATCGCCAAGAATCTCCATTGGTTTTAGCAGCAAAAACAATAGCGGCTCCTATTTTAGTGTTTGACAACGAACACGTTTCCGATGGAGAGTTTCTAATGGATGTTTGTGCGGAACATAAAGTTGATTACGTCATTCTAGCTGGCTATTTGCGCTTAATTCCAAAAGAATTCATTTTAAATTTCAAGGAAAAAATCATCAATATTCATCCATCTTTACTGCCTAATTTCGGGGGGAAAGGAATGTATGGCGACAATGTTCATCTAGCGGTGCTTGCAGCTAAAGCAAAAAACTCGGGGATTAGCATTCATTTTGTCGATGAAAACTTTGATGAGGGCAGAATGCTTGCACAATTTTATTGCCAAATAGAGGAAGAAGAAACGCTTCCTAGCCTGAAGAAAAAAATACAATACTTGGAACACACCTATTTTCCAGTTGTAATTGAACAAACCATTCTAAATCAAACGCATGCATAATTTTTTTCAAGGATTCAATTGGGGAGGACTTTTTAAAGCGACGACAGTACTTTTTGCTGTCATTGATATTTTAGGTTCTATTCCGTTAATTATCAAAATCAAAGAATCTTCTGGATCGATTCACGAAGCTAGGACGAGTATTGTTTCCTTATTCATCATGCTGGGATTTTTGATTTTAGGAGAAAGTATCTTAAAATTATTTGGTGTTTCAATTGAAGCATTTGCGGTTGCAGGTGCCTTGATTTTATTTGCAATGGCAATGGAAATGATATTGGGCGTTCGCTTGTTTCGAGATGAAGTAAGTGGAAAAACCGCGAGTATTGTCCCGCTGGCATTTCCAATTATTGCAGGAGCAGGAACGATGACAACTTTGGTGTCGTTGAAAGCAGAATTTCAACAAATCAACATTCTATTGGCAATTATCATCAACGTAATTATCGTTTACATTGTGTTGAAATTGACGCGTAGAATTGAAAATATTCTTGGAATTGGCGGAATTGCGATACTTAAAAAAGTGTTTGGAATAATTCTTTTAGCAATCGCCATTAAACTCTTCACAACAAATCTGCAAGCATTACTTTAAAGAGAAAGTTCCTTTCGGCAGTCTCACATTATCTTGGCGAGAAACTTCCTGGTATGTTATTTTGCCCTTCGATTACTTGCATTCCATCCTGAAATTTCTTCTCTGAAATAACCTCTCCATTTTTACCGTAAATGATAAATCGGCCGTGCTTCAATCCTTTTTTGTAGTCTATTTCTTGTAAAAGATTTCCTCTGCGATCAAACTGTTTCATTGTACCATTTAGCTCGCCATCTTTGTAATTGGAGAGTACCGCAGGATTTCGGCCGCCGGGATAAAATGCAATCCATTCGCCATCTTTTTGTCCTTCTTTGAAACTTCCCTCTTCCGTTTTTGCAAAATCCTTGCTAGAATACGAAATTGACAAACCATCTTTTTTACTGTCGAGATGGATTCGATCTTTCATTATGCCGTAATCAACTTTGGATTTATCCTTGAAAATTTTGTACGTCACTAAATCTTTTGGCTTTCCATTTTCAAAATAATTAGACCATTCTCCAACTTTCAGATTTCCCTCGTATTCTCCCGTCAACAACAATTTTCCGGAAGGGAAATAAGAAAGCCATTTTCCATCTAATTCACCTTTAGAAAAAGTAGATTTATTTTTAAGCTTGCCATTTTCCCAATAGTTCGACCATTCGCCCGTTTCTTTCCCGTCGATGTAAACGCCATTCATCAGTAATTTTCCGTTCTCGTACCAGGTTTGCCAAAGGCCATCTTTCATGTCGTTTTTGAATGTTCCTTCCTTGAATTTTTTTCCGTTTTTATACCAATACACCCATTTCCCGGATTTCAAGCCGTTTTCGTACTGCGCAGTATACGAAACTTCTCCGGTTGGATGCCAGTATTTCCAATCTCCGTGTTGGATATCGTTTTCAAAAGAACCTTCCATGTCCTTCGTTCCTTTGTTGGTAAACCAAGTCCATTGACCAACTTTTTTCCCGTCCGCGTAAAAACCTTTCACATTCAGTTGACCGCTATCGTAGAAATAGTT
>CAIYXD010000096.1 GCA_903930085.1 uncultured Flavobacteriia bacterium | reverse complement strand
CAAATGAATTAAAAGAACAGCAATATCACTTGGTGACACACCGCTTATTCTTGCAGCCTGCCCAATAGTAACCGGCTTAATTTTTAATAATTTCTCTCTTGCTTCATAGCTTACACTAACTAAAGAAGCATAGTTGAGCGACTCAGGAATAACAACATCTTCCAAACGATTCATCTTTTTAGCAATCTCCTCTTCCCGTTCAATATAACCTTGGTATTTCATTTGAATCTCTGCTTGAACTACAATATCCGGATGTGATTTTAGTAATTCGATCGACAATTCTTTCGCTTCGATAGACATATTTAAAACATCCTCCATAGAGATATGCGGACGTGTAATTAGACTACTGAGCTTTACTTGTTGTGTTATTTCAGCACTTTCTTTTTCTAACAATATAGGATTTGCCATTACTGGAGTTACGCCAAACGTTCGAAACGCTTTAATTAATTGACTTGTACCTTCTTGTTTTTTACCAACTCTTTCCAGCCTATCGTCATCCGCCAAACCAATCTCGTGACCAATCGGTGTTAATCGAATGTCCGCATTATCTTGACGCAATAAGATTCTATATTCCGCGCGACTTGTAAACATACGATAAGGTTCCTTCGTGCCTTTAGTAATTAGATCATCTATTAAAACACCAATATAGGCGTCGCTACGATTTAAAATAAACGGAGAAAGTTCATTCAATTTTCTGTGCGCATTTATTCCTGCCATTAAGCCTTGACATGCAGCTTCCTCATAACCGGTAGTACCATTTATTTGACCTGCGAAATACAAATTGTTTATTAGCTTAGTTTCTAAAGTGTGTTTTAATTGTGTAGGTGGAAAGAAATCGTATTCGATTGCATAACCCGGACGAAACATTTTTACATTTTCAAATCCTGGAATTAACTTCATTGATTCATATTGCACTTCTTCTGGCAAAGATGTACTGAACCCATTAACATAAATTTCCACAGTATTCCAACCCTCTGGTTCCACAAAAATCTGATGGCGATCTTTATCCGCAAAACGATTTATCTTATCTTCAATGCTTGGACAATATCGGGGTCCTACACTTTTTATTGAACCATTAAACATTGGCGATCGATCAAAGCCCGTCTTTAGCATTTCATGCGTAGCATCATTTGTATACGTTACAAAACAAGGTCGCTGTTTAACAAGCGCTTTTGTATCGCCGTAACTAAACTTAGAAGGAACTGCATCACCATCTTGTTGTTCCATTCTTGAAAAATCCAAAGAACGACCATCCACACGAGGCGGAGTTCCAGTTTTCATCCTTCCCGCCTCGAAACCCAACTCGACTAAATCTTCAGTAATTCCAGTAGATGCTTTTTCACCTGCCCTTCCACCGCCAAATTGTTTCTCTCCTAAATGAATTAGACCATTTAAGAAAGTGCCATTTGTCAGAACAACAGAAGATCCAAAAATGGTAATCCCCAAAGCCGTTTTAATTCCTTTAATTGTTTCGCCTTCGACATGCAAACCAACACATGTGTCT